>JALTMC010000764.1 GCA_027005175.1 Myxococcales bacterium | reverse complement strand
CAAACGGATCGTCCGATCACTCGTTCCTGCCGATGCCAAGATGTCGCTGGTGGGATGAAACGACAAAGACAGCACAGAACTACGATGTCCTTGCAGCACTCGAACAATCGTACCTGACTTGATGGACCAGATGCGAATCGTTGGATCCGCGCTGCTCGCTCCTGTTGCAATCAAATCGCCTTTGTAGTGGGTAGCAATGGAATACAACGTAGTTTTTCGTGCATCTTTTGCCGTCCCCATCCGCTTATACAGTGAGCCATCTGACAACTTCCAAATCCGCAGACGTCGCTCATCCGACACCGAGGCAAAGTACTTCCCACCTGGCACCCTCTCGATCCAGCGAACAGCGCGTACGGGCGAGGAGACAGCGACGGTTCGCACGACTGTCCATGTTTGGGTATCCCACCACTTCATCTGACCATCGTAGGCTGCAGTGACAAGAAACTTTCCATCCTGTGTAAAAAAACTGGCCCGAATATAACTTGTATGCCCAGAAAGACCCTGCAAAAATGTACCTGTTTTATAATTCCAGATCTGAACATCCCAATTGTCTCGGCCCAACACGATCCACGGTTGTTTTGGATGAAGAGCGATGGCAGAGATCTCAGGTCCCAGCCCTTCACGTAACTTGATATCACGCGCTGCATTCCACAAACGTACCTTCCCATCCGAGCCACCTGAAGCAACCATACGACCCTGAGGATGGTACTTTATAGTATTTACTTCGAGGCCTTTACCATACATACTTAAAGAGCGAACAAATGAGCCATCACTGACTTTCCACAAACGTGGAGACTCCTTAAAAGCAGTGGATGCCAAAGTCTTACCATCAGGGCTAAAGGACAAACTGGTGACAAATTTTGTGTGTCCTTTGAGAGTGCGGACAAGCTTACCGGTCGAAGCAGACCAAAGGCGGATTTCCTTGTCGAAGGAAGAAGACGCAATCAACGTGCCATCGGGAGAAAACCAAGTATCTGTGATAAGGTCCTTGTGACCTTTCAACGTAAGTGCCGGATTGTTCGATGCAATAGACCATACATAGATCGACTTATCATCCGAACCCGACACCACCTGTTTGCTGTTGGGAGAGAAGCTCAATCCCGAGATGGGCTGTGTATGTTTCTTCCATACACGTAGCTCTTTTCCTGTTGCTACATCCCACAAGCGAACCGTTCCATCGGAACCACCTGAAGCAATATACTTACCGTCTGGGCTAAACCGCACATGTGTCACATACGAAACGTGTCCACGAAATGTATACTTATACCTCGACAAGCGGAGTGTCAGTATGCGAAAGTAATCGCCCTCTCCACTGGCAACAAGCAGCTTACCGTCAGGGCTCCAATCCACACTTCTTGCAGGCTGATTGTAGACAAAGTTATACCGATACAACAAGCGAAAATCAGAGAGCCTCCACACTCGAGTGTAAGAGTCACTGTAGGCGACTGCAACATTCAATCCATCCGGAGAAAATGAGATAGCAGCGATCTCAGTGCGCGTCGCAAACCAGGTTTTGCTGTGAGAAAAAGACGAACAGCAGTTGTCGTCGACAGTTCCATTGCAGTCGTTATCCTTTCCATCACAAGTTTCCGTTTGAGGTAACACGCTGTTCAAGCAAGGCCCCCACTTTGTTTTGTGACAGGCTTGGCGACCATCCCGGCATATCCCCTTTTTACGTGTGCCCGGAATACCCGAATAACAGGCACGAGTCTCTCCTTCCCGACACTCTCCCCGAGGGCGTTCGGGCTTCGTTTCAGCAACCGCCTCAGGTATTTTCTCAAGACTCCCACCATCCAAACCAGCATCCTGGGGTTCAACTCCAATGTCCTGCGTTGGCTCTGTCGTAGGCTCAACAGAAGACTCAGACCGAGGCTCCAATACGCGCTCTGCCTTCGACTCCGATGTGGACTCTGGCATCCTTTCAACGATCGATTCTTTGACCACCTCAACAGGCTCCAAAGCAGGCTCTGCTCTCGGCTCTACCGAAGCTTTTCCCTCAGCAGCATCCGATGTCACTTGCTCCGTAGCAGGGCCAGGAGAACAAGACACAAACAACCACAACCCCATGGCAGAAAAAACCCCCACAAAAGAAGCTCTTCTCACACCACACAACACACTGAATGAACAACCTTGCATAACACCATCCCACTAACAAAGAACAACACAAAACACAGAACACAGTACCCAGCTATTTACACCGAGTACCCAGCCGTTTGTACCGAGCACCCAGCCGTTTGTACCGAGGGGCCGACACCCAAAACCCAATGCTGCGTGGCCAACCGCTTGAGCCGGGTCATTGGCCGTTTGAAGAAGAACCCCTACGGCTTCGACCATATTGTGATACCACCGTTGTGATCACCAACAAAGAGGAGCTTTGAGTTGGGAGACCAGGTGAGTATTTGTGCTTCGCCAAAGCGGAGATCGTATTGGCGAAGTTTTCGGTAACAGTTTGCTTCCAAGAGGAGCAGCTTCTTTTTGTCGAAAGCAACAACAAGCCACTGACTTTTTGGGTCATACCGAAGGTATTTTGGTTTACCTTTCCACTGTTTGATCAGGTTTGGTTTCTCCGCTTCTTCGGATGTAAGCCAAATACGAAGAGCACCATCCGAGGTCATGATCGCAAGTTGTTTGCCATCCGGTCGCAAGGCAATGCCAGCGATGGTGCCATTCACACGATAAGTTCGGCGCAACTGTCCCGTTTTGAGGTCCCACAAGCGCACGGTTCGATCGCTGGCCCAGGTCAACAGCAAAGAGCCATCGGTGCTGGCGCGAATTTGATGCACTGCCCCGCCATGTCCAAGGATATCAAGCAGGGTTAGAGTCGATGTGGCTGCATTGAGTTTCCAAACTTTGACAGTCTGATCGGTGGATGCCGTGACCAGGACGTTTCCACCATCTGTCAGCAAAAGATCGGAGACAGTGCTTGCATGCACAGTCATATAACGAATTGAGATTTGTCCTGACTTTGAAGCTTTATAGATGCGAATCGCTCGGTCATCGGAAGCCGAGAAGAGATAATTCTTCTTGGGGTGATAGGCCAGAGCACGAATTCGCCCGGAGTGGCTTGACAGATTGCGATACAAACGTCGGCTGGTTGCATCGTACAGCCGAGAGTAAGAGTTATCTCCAGCGGCGGCCAGTAGGTTGAGTGTCGCATCATACGCCAGCGCGAGAGTCCCCGAATAAGGGATGAGATACTGAGTATCAACCAAAGGTTTGTAGTGAAGAGGCCACAATCGCACAGTTTTATCATCAGAGACAGAGGCCAGCCATTTTCCATTGGGATGAAACGAAAGACCTCGAATACGTCCGGTGTGGCCTTTTAAGATCTCTGTGTTGTGACTGTCACGCCACAGCCAAAGATGAATCGCATGGTTTGCGGCAGCTCCAGCGATCAATTCACCGGCAGGACCAAATTTGACCTGGAGAACATCCCCGCGAGCACCGTAAAGAGTCCGAGAATAATTGAAGCTTGTCGCGCTCCAAACACGCAATGTATTGTCGTCGCCCCCCGTGACAAGTAGATAGCCGAGAGAGTCAAAGTCAACACTGCGAGCCCAGCCAGAGTGACGTCTCCACTGTTTGAAGAGCTTACCGTCCATGGTCTTCCAATTTCGGATATATCCGTCATTGTGGGTAGTAGACAGGACTTTTCCATCGATGGAGAGAGCCATACCAGAAACCGTCTTGCCTGCCGGTCCTTTCCATTCCCGAATCAGCTTGCTGTTCTTCCGATCCCATAGCCGGATATGACCATCACTCGATGCAGAGGCCAACCATGTCCCTGTTGGATCAAAAGCTACACCCACGATCGCAGTTTGGTGAGCGTCCGGTATCGCTGCCCCCTGCCCTGTCGCAACGTTCCAAAGATAGATTTGTTTCTCATCATCTCCAGAAGCCAAGGACTTTCCGTCTGCACTAAAGGCCAACGTCGTGATACCGCCTCGATGACCTTTAAGTGTGCTTGTTGTCTTCCAAGTGGATGTTGACCACAACCGAATGGTTTTGTCTTTGGAGGCTGTTGCCAGAATCTTTCCATCCGGGCTGAAACTGACAGCCTGGACCGCATCCGTGTGACCTTGCAAAGTTTTCCCCTTGCGTGAGGGCTCCAGATTCCAGGTCCGAATCGACCGGTCCAGACTGATCGACTGTATCTGCGTCAACGATTTAAACAAGACCTGTGAGACAGGCCCAAGATGACCGGAGAACGTGTGTTTCAATGCGCCAGTAGCCGTATCCCACACCTTGATCTTTCGATCGTTCGAAGCCGCAGCCAACATCTTACCATCCAAAGAGTATGTAAGATGGCGAACAACACTGAGAGGAGCAGAGGACTCGCGCAGAAGAGTATAATCACTTGTTTTCAGCGTTCGAACACGCCGGTTGTAGCTTCCTGTGGTCAGCCACTGTCCCTTTGGATCAAACGTAACAGTCATCACCCGGTCGTTATTGCCGGCAATGACTTTGGGAGGCTGCTGCTGGTTCGTCAACGACCAGATACGAGTCCTCATATCTCCACCCACAGAGGCAAGCGTCTCTCCATTTGGGCTGATCGCAGACTCATACACGCGACCACTATGACCTGAAAGTGTTCGAACCAACTTACCATTTGAGACATCCCACAACTTGACAGTCTGGTCATCTCCAGAGGAAGCCAGCCAGTTGCCGTTCGGTCGAAACACCAAATGATTGATGGCCAATGTGTGAGCGTCCTTAATCACACGAACAACCTTCCCTGTTGCAACATCCCACAAACGAATGGTTCGATCGATAGAGGCAGACGCCAAGATCTGCTTGTTGGGACTTAAGGCTAAGGCACGAACTCCAGCAGAGTGTCCCAACCAACGTCCGATCTCTTTGTGTTTTGTAAGATCCCACAACTGAATCGAAGAGTGATTCGACCAACTAACCCAAGCGTACTTTCCGTTGGGATGAGGAACCATTCGATAGACCAAGTCCGGATAGATATCATACAAACGCTTCTGCTTGGGCTTAACACCGAGACTCCAAACACGCAAGAAGTTGTCATAGCCCACAGACAAGGCCATTTTACCGTTGGGATGAAGCCTCACACTCAGAACTGTCGAGCTATGTCGGAGAGTCGCCGATTTGTAGACATATACCTTCTTCACAAGGTCATAAAAATAGACCCATCGGTCTGACCCTCCCGAAACCATGACAATCTTGCTATCTTTCCCAAACACTGCCGAATAAGTAATACCTCGACCTGTAGTATTGGGATTGCGCAGCACTTTAACCAAAGCTCCCGTTTTTGCATTCCAAAGGCGTGCCGTTCGATCATTGGATGAACTCACTAGCCACTTGCCATCGGGACTGTACTTGACGGTCCAAATGGTGGAAGTGTGACCTCTCATCGTCAACCGAACTTTCCCTGTTGTGACATCCCACACTTTGACAGCATTGTCATTGGAGGTCGTCGCTACGAATTTCCCGTCGGGACTGTAAGAAACCGCATATACAGCAGAAGCACTCGTTGAACCCACACGACGATTGTAAAAAGACTTGAGTTGCAGACCTGTTTTCAGGTCCCAGAAACGAATGCGATAGTCATAATATCCCGCAGAGACAAGGGTTTTCCCATCGGGACTGAAGTCCAAACCGTACACTGTAGAGCCATGTCGCTCCATCACATGAAGTAATTTCCAGTCGGAGGTTCGCCAGACACGAATCGCCGCATCCAGACTACCTGTCGCAAGAAACTTACCATCACGACTGAAACGCAGTGAACGCAACCAACGAGTGTGACCCGTCCACAACGAGTACGCCAGCTTGTATCGATCGGTTTTCCACTTCCAAATCTGAACCGCCATACTGTTAAAACTACCCACAGCCAACATCGTCCCATCCGCTGTCATATCCATCACAGAACCCGTTGAACTCGAAATGTAGTTATAAGGCTGTGAATGCCACTGTGCAGCAAAACGCGAGGGTGTCGAACCTTTCGGCAGCGCAGGTGGTGTCTGACAGATCTTGGTCGGCACCTTCGGAACCTCAGGAACCCGCTCGACAACCTTCTCAGGAGCCCGCTCGACAACCCTCTCAGGACGACCTGCATCCGATACATCCGCCGGATTTTCAGAAGAAGCCACAGGCTCTTCAGGCACAGGCGGCTTCTCTACAGATGGCTCTACCGGCGACTCCACCGGCGACTCTACCGCAGACTCTACCGCAGACTCTACCGCAGACTCTACCGCAGGCTCAGTGATTGTTTCGGTTGTGGGCTCTGTTGCAACAGGCTCTTTCGCCGTTTCATTGGCAGTGGAGCTGCCATCGCTCACAGACTCTTTGGGACAGTTTCCTGACACTCCACAATCAACACAGACCTGGGCCTCACATCTCCAGCCAGATTGACATTGACTATCAAGAGTACAAGCCGTTGGTCCTTGAGGAGAGCAGCCTGTACTCACCCAAGCAACTCCGATCAAGGCAGCAAAGCATAGCCAGACAAGCTTACCCAGCACCAACGGTTCAAAAACACGACGAATCATTCGAGAGTTCCCCATAAATTCTTCCCACACAAAGACAATTCTTTGCAAAAGGCTCTACATGCAAGCAGCCAGCGGCCCGGTTCAAGCGACCGATTCCCCCCTCACTTCCACGAAAGGTATAGCATATTTCAACGGTATCGACTAGAGGTTCTATAATGAATCCATATTCTTAAGTTTCCATAAGGCTCCTGTCATACCGAAGGAAGTTTCTCTGAGATACCAGCGGCAGTATCTGCCGAAGGCTCTGTCAGAGAGCCTGAAGAGGATGTGGCCTCTTCGGCTTGAACGCTATGCTTCCGAAGCAGCTCTAAATGTTCGAGAAGTTCGGGCGGCAAAGGACACTCAAAAGACATCCCATTGGGTAACGTCACAGAGAGAGCATGAAGCCACATCCGATCGGGATATCCAAGCACTGTTCGACGCCGTTTGGCCCGGTACCTCGGATCGCCAACGATACAATGTCCTATCATCTGTAGGTGTCGCCGCAGCTGATGCTTTCGTCCTGTCTCAGGGCGAAGCACCAACAAACTAAATCGTCCCAGTACTTCCTTTCGACGATACCTTGTCACTGCAACAAGTGGTTTTTTACGACGTTGATCGTTCAATTTCTTTCGAATGATACCTTTGGGTCGTGTTGCACCGAAAACCAGGGCAAGATATTGTTTGCTCACCTGGCCATCAGCAAACCAAGCCCCAACTTCTGCACAACGTTTGGAGCCCTTTGCCATTAAGACAACACCAGAAGTGCCGCGATCCAACCGATGAACCAAAGCGAGATCTTCTGGGAATTCGTCCTGAGATTTGACCCAGGAGAGGAAGTCCAAGTCATCGGATTCTGCGTTAGGATGAACACTCATGCCCGCAGGTTTTGAGAAGGCAAAGATGCCATCTTCAGATGCGAGAAGAAATGGTAGATTCGACCGACTCACATTGCTCCCCTTCTCATGGGAATATCCCTTCTTTGAGCATCTTTAAATACTGGTAAGCTAACATGACTTCACCTGTCACATACAAGCGTGGATCGTAGGAGTTTTTCAGAAAGAACTCGACATGGGGAGCAAGCTTGCCTTCAATAATTTGGGCTTTCTTCTTCTCTCCCAGTCGGCAAGCCAGACGCAACAACACAGCATAAGTCACGGCACCCGCAGAGTCTCGCATCGCCAGTTCACCGGAACTCGCATAGAAAAATTTATTCAAATCATCGATATGCTTGAGCCCAATATCTACTATTTTTTGACCGATCTCCGGCGCATACATCGCAACTCGTTCTGCCACGCTTGCACTGTTCAAGATCTTCACGATATCATTGGGCGCAAAGAATACAATAGACTTAGGCAGTAACGTCAGAACTTCAGGTTGTAACAAGGGGTAAATCAAGCCAGAAGGAGCGACAGCTTTTTTCACCAGAGCAAGTGACTTTTTAGCCGCTTGTTGAATGGTCACATCCTTTGTTTCTTTCCCCACTTCAAGCAAGAAATCAGGATCATAATCCACCAAATAAGTGTTGATCGAAAAGCTGCGTGTTGCAATGTTAAAGTAATTCCGAATAAACCAGACGCCCTGATCGACATACTCATGCCGGATATAGCCTTTGAGGATGAGGAGAGCGAACTCTTTGTCTTCGACACTCTTCCACACCTTGTGTCCCAGCCACAGGCCTTCCGCAACACGCAAAGCCTCTGTAGTGCCTGATGCATCAGGTGCCTCCCCTTTCTTATAACGCCAAAGGATAAAGCCCTTCGTATATGGATCATCCTTGCTGTTTTGGAGCAGGTTTTTAACCGCAAAGTCACGCATCAACTGGTACAAAGGCTTGTCTTTGATTAACGCCGCATATACCATAAGGTGGCCCACATCGACAGTATACGTAAAGCCATCACCACGTCGCCCCCAAGGTTTTTTCAGCCAAGCATCAGTCTTTTGACGAAGTTGCTCCCACAAGGACTGTGACTTTGGACTGAGCAACTCCGCTGCCGGAGAACCTGGATGACCACAACCAAACAACCCCACACAGCCCACCCCAAAGAAACTAAGAAAGCAACATAACAAAATACGCTGTAACCTCAATACGTTACCTTTCAAAGAAATATCTATATTATAGCGTATGCCTACTCAAACACTGTCAGAAGCCCGAGAACGACTATTTCTTTCTCTTTCTTTTTTTCTTCTTTTTATAATTGCTGGCAGGTTTGTCTCCTTCGGTCTTTTTCTTTGGCTTTTTCTTTTTTGGCTGTTCTTCGATGGGCGGTGCTTTTCGGGCAATATGAAACAGCCAGTAGCCAAGAAGTACGGCTGGAATACTAAGCCACTGTCCCATACTCAGAGTCATGCCTTTGGCAAAGGCGGCCTGGCGCACCTTAATAAACTCAATAAAGAAGCGAGTTCCAAAGATCATCATCATAAATAAGCCGATGATAAGGCCATGTGGAGTTCTGCCTTTTTTGCGTTTGTATACCCTCAACAAGATCACAAAGATAACCAAGTAGGTAAGAGATTCATAGAGCTGTGCCGGGTGACGGGGTACATTATCGATGCGTTTAAAGACAAAAGCCCAAGGCACATCTGTTTTGACTCCAAGAATTTCGGAATTAAATAGGTTTCCCAGTCGAATAAAGATAGCAGACAACGCGGTGACGATAGCCAACCGATCCAGAACCCATAGATAGGGCTGGTCTTTGCGACGACGACTGTAGATGTAGAAGGTGATGAAGAGTCCGATCGCAGCACCATGACTGGCCAGTCCACCTTCCCAGATTTTGAGGAATTTAATAGGGTTGCTCAGATAGTAGACTGGGTCATAGAACAGACAGTGTCCCAGACGTGCTCCTACAGTGGTTCCGATCAAAGAGTAAATAAGAAACCACTCCACATCCTCTTCGGGCTTGCCTTCTTCAGCATACATCCAGTGCATGATGAAGTAGCCGATCAGGAATCCCATCCCAAACAACATGCCATACCAACGAAACTTCAAGGGTCCGAGTTGAAAGATAATGGGGCTAACATCCCAAACAATATGATTCATATTCTTCTAAGATCTCCAAACTTTGAACTATCCAGGAAAAGAATGTGGCCTCCACTACAAAAACAGTACGTTACAAAGAAAAACCACATGACCATCGACTGCCGTCGTTTGTTTCGCCACGCATCATACAAACAGAACGCTGCACAAACAAGTGACTGCACAAGATCCCTACCGCCAAAGGCCCAACAACGAACAGCGAATCACCAAGGACCTATGACTCGCAAGAGAGAGACTTTCGGTTGACAAACACACTGTATTTCGACATGTTTGCACCGCCCGAAAGAAACGTTTGCTGTGCTTACTTTTGTTTTGAGATGAGAAGATGACCGAAGTCCCGAAACCACCCCGCCTCACATGGAAGCCACGCAACTGGCAAAAACTACTGTTCACCGTGATCGTCAGTAGCTTTGTGTTGTTTGTGTTGGTACGGTATTTGGCGGGAGCGCGATCTTTAGGAGAGACACTTCGCCATGCCCACTGGCAATGGATCTGGGTGCCTCTCCTGTGGATGAACGTCAACTTGTTGTTTGCAGGATATCGCTGGTACTTGATCATTGACACCACGGGTCACCGGGTCACATTCCGTCGTGTGATGTACGCGATATTTGCCACGTGGCCTTTGGCAATGATTACCCCATCACGTGCCAGTGACCTGCTTCGAGCTTGGGTGATTCGGGATACCGTTCCCATGGCTCAGGGAACAGGCACCGTTACGGTGGAGAAAGTCATCGATCTACAATCACTTGGCCTCTATACAACCGTTGGAGGTCTGGTCACAAGTCTGTGGTTCTGGGGCTTCTCTGCACTTGCTGCCTTGTTTGTCCTATGGACCTCGACCCTCTTAACCCTCCGGTATATCGAACGAATCGCACAATGGAGTTGGTTGCAGAAATACCAAGATCCCATTCAGCGATTTTTCTGGGTATTTCGTGATTTAAAACAAGCGCCGCATCGTTTTTTGCTGATCAGTGTTCTATCCCTCATGGGTTGGGCAGGAGCGATTGGGATGGTCACATCATTGCTTTGGATTTATGATGCGCCGATCACAGCAGGACAGGTCATAACGCTTTGGCCGATCGCCTTGTTTGCAGCCCACATCCCGATAACCTTCGCGGGGATGGGAACCCGAGATGCTGCATTCCTATCCTTAGTTTGGCTCTCTAGCCAACAAACCATGACCCAGGCATCCCAGGCAAGCATCCTGGCTGCCACTTTAACATATGCTCTGATTACCATTGTGTATCCGGCTCTTCTGGGCCTGATCCCCATGTTTCGCTTTTTACGTGAACTTCGTTCTGCACCTGAGCAGGGAGAGATACCACGATGACTGCCCCTACAGCCCTACAATTCCAGTCGACCTCAGACAAACCAGCTCGCTTTCCTCAACCCACGTCCGGACATCGGGATTGGTATGCCTACGCAGCACTGCGCATGTTGCCTCGTATCATCACGACGATCGACAAAAA
>JALTMC010000763.1:1761-2879 GCA_027005175.1 Myxococcales bacterium | reverse complement strand
ATGTTGCTTTTACGAGCATATCAAAAGGCCGGTCGTTGGGATGAGTTTATCAGGATAACGATCGCAAATCTCTCGAAAGTAGGCGAAGTGGGCTGACCCCCTTTTTGGGATCGCACCCCTGAAAGTACAGGGCTCGGTCTTTCATAGCACCAATGAGATACGAATGGGCTAATTTACCGTAATTTAACGGCGTATCGGAGGCGAGAGCGGCTTTTGATAAAGGGGAAGACGGCGCGTCGGAAGGTCCATTTAACGCAAGTGTGGATGAGTGCATCTTCGAGGGTTGTTTTGGCAGGGTTCACACTGACACGCTCCACTTTTCCATCGGAGGCGATAATCATGCTGATGGCAACAACAC
This sequence comes from Myxococcales bacterium, assembly GCA_027005175.1. Taxonomy (GTDB): domain Bacteria; phylum Myxococcota_C; class UBA6777; order UBA6777; family UBA6777; genus M3003. Next base: position 2,521 of record JALTMC010000763.1, on the reverse strand, counting down.
CTTTGAGTTTGGGTTTTTGTTTGAGTCGAGTTTTGTAGCAACGATAGATGATCTTTTCCCCTTTGCGAATCACTTGTCGGTTGTTGCGTGCGGTGAAGGTCTCATTGGTCAGGCCCAAACGGTTGAGGAGTTGGTTCATTTCACTGCGAACCTGTTGATTCTTGGGCTGCATGTTCAGAATGACTTGAAACTGCCTCAATGCATCGGAGTATTGTTTTTCTTTAATCATCGACTTTGCGAGAGCAATTCGAGTTGGGACCTTTTTCCCATCAAGCCGCAGTGATTTCCAAAGCACAGGGATGGCCTTCTTGTATTGATGAGAGACCATAAGCAGCTTCCCCAACTGAAAGAAGGCATCGGGGTTGTCGTTGCGGAGGCGAACCGCTTTGGTCAGAGCGGCAATCGCCGATGAATTCTCTCCTCGAAGCCCCCGCAAAACGCCCAGTCGATAGAATGTGTGAAAGTGGGCCTGGGGTAGCTTGCTCGCACGAGAATAAAGATGGAGAGCTTTTGCAGGGTTCGCCAACTGTGTCTCATACAGGCCTGCCAACTTGACAATCAAGCGAAATTTAGAGCGAAGTGCGATGGCTTTTTCCATGGCATCAGCAGCTCGGGAATACTGTTTGAGGCGAAGATTGATCCGGGCCAAAGCTTGGAGAGATGCAAAGTCTTTGGGATCAAGTTTGAGAACACGCTCGTATTGAGTGATAGCTTCGCTCCACCTTTGCTCCCGATCAAACAACAAGGCCAGGCTGTACAT
>JALTMC010000763.1:0-1751 GCA_027005175.1 Myxococcales bacterium | reverse complement strand
TCGCAGCCTTGTTGTCGGGTTGCTTCCGCAACACCTGCTGATACAACTGTATCGCCTCTTTGTTGCGACGTTTTCGAAAAGACAAAGTCGCCATACCAATCAACGGTTCGATCCGCTCAGGCCGCAGTTGCTTTGCTTTTGCGAAGTCATTCTTTGCGAAGTTCTCCACACCCCAGTTCGCGTAAACCTGACCACGTCCAATAAGACACCAGTAGTGATCACTCTTGATTTTCAAACAGCGCGTAAACTGACGAACTTTCTTGCTTCGTTCCACAAGCAAGTAACCATACAGATACTGATAGAGAGAAGAATCGAACTTATCCTCTGCCAGCTTTCCATACCGCTCAAGCAAGACTTTGTACGCTTCACGGTATTTTTTGTCGCTTTTGTAGTTGTTGCGATTTGTTTGTTTCTTGAGCTTTGCTCGCTCGATCTCCAAACGTCGGTTCAAATCAGCTGCTTTCTTTCGTTGTGCCTCTTCCACAATGGAAGTGCAGCCAAAGCACCCGATGGTCATGCCAACCAGCACGAATATGCCCAAGACACTCTGTCGCATCGGTAATTACCTCATTTCTACCTGGGGGTTTCTGTTCCTTCAGAAGATGGGATCCTTCCCAACCTCATAGGTTTAGAACAAGAATAAAGCATACTCTCCCTATACGAGACAACCATTTCCTTCGATTTCTTTCTGCAAGGTTGAAGAAAGTAGGAGTAGAAAGGCTTGCAACGCACCAACGATAGTTGTAGAAGTTATACGCAACTACCCCATAGATGGTACACATTTCAATACGACATGTTCTCTTTGGACCTTAACCCATCATCCAACCTCTTTCTTGCAAAGGATAGAGTAAGACCTCTGATTCACGAACAGTCCGATGAACCAAACAATACAACATGACGAGCCAGGTCCACTTCACGACCACAACAATCACAACTCACGAGCAACCTGATGAGCCAAACCATACAACCGTTGTACAAGCACAACGATCATCTACAAATCATCCTTCGGATATCGCTGTTGGTTTGTGTTGTATTCTTTTGGGGTTGTCAGGCCAAGCCGCTGGGAAGTGCTTGTAAGTCTAGCGATGAGTGTGCCCAAGGTCTTTTCTGTGATACAGGCACTCCAGCGGGTTATTGCACCGTTGTTTGCAGTAGAGCGTTGCCCTGTCCAGGTCGCTCTGTGTGCGCCCGTATCAACGAAGATCAAGAGGAGATCTTTCGTTGTTTACAGCCATGTGGCGTAAACTCCGATTGTCAACCCAACCTAGTCTGCCAAGCTATTAAGTCGGGTGACACAAAAAAAGTGTGTTTTGTTCAGAATTCAACACCATAACAACACGAAAAACAACAAAAACTCCAAGAAACAGCATTTAAATCAAAGACTTTCACCAGAGAAAGAAGCAGGTTGACAACACCTCTCCTTTTATTGTAGTTCTATTGCATCACACTGTTATTCATTTACACAAATTGAGAGTGACTTGTTGTCACAGAGAGTGCAAATCGTGTAAAGTGGTGGTACCTAAATGTTGTTCCCGCTATTCATTTCGTCTTGGAATGGTCCATTGAATTGACTTGATTCAAGATGCTGCGTCGAGCATTGGATGGAATAGCAAGAATCCAACCCTCAAAGATTAGGCGGAGGTGAGTCTTGTCAGATGAAAAAGGCGTCCCCGGAGAAATCCCAGTTCCCGAAAATGCTCCAAGTGCAGCCGAAGGTGAACCAGCCGAAGAGATGTCCGTCGAGCAGCTGA
>JALTMC010000762.1:10633-11020 GCA_027005175.1 Myxococcales bacterium | reverse complement strand
CCATCCTACCCATCCACGAATACTGCGAAAATCACTTTATTATCCGCCGGACGAAAGTCCAGCTCTGAGAAACGAAGTACCCTGAAGGGCACTGGAACATCAGCCCGACGGAAAGCTCGCCCACAGAAGCCCTGTATTTAATTAAGAAAAATAGATACTTGTTGACTCGGTCAGGCTCGGACTATCTACAGTGGATAAAAACTCGTCATATCCGGAACAAACATATGAGACGATGGGGCTGGAGACCGTGGTTTGACTTCATCAAGGAGATGCTCGCCGAGTTTCTTCGATTCGATAGAAAGGTGGTGCCTGTCACAGAGTAAAAACGGCTGCCTTCCAGTTTCTTAGCCTGCGAACCTATCGAATCCATCCATCTGTAGGGGGAGA
>JALTMC010000762.1:7395-10623 GCA_027005175.1 Myxococcales bacterium | reverse complement strand
CAATTTTTGAGTGTGACGTGTTCGTAGAGGTTTCGCTTTCTTATGACCAACATTCCAACGTTTTGCTTTACTTCCTTGCTCCATCCCACTACAAATCAAGTCTGCTCCCATCCATCAAATATTTGCTTTTTACAGAAAAAGGTGTTAATCCTTTATCGAATAGCTATGTCCGGGGTTGCAGACCTTTGAAAAGCAACTTACCTTGGGGGAGATACTCATTCCTCTACAACAATGGATAAACCAAATTCCATTGTGAGATAGCACCAATCTATTTCCAAAAATTGTTTGACATACAGCTCCACTCAAAAGTGGAGACGGAGCCATAGGCCACCCATGTTTCTAAGACCTGTTGAGGAACTGATCCCACTTTGTATTGCGATGCTTATCTCACTTACCCTGCATGAGTGGGCACACGCTTGGACAGCCTACCGGTTGGGCGATAATACCGCATACCATGAAGGTCGTGTGACCCTCAATCCGATTGTTCATCTGGATCTCATGGGCAGTCTTGTCTTCTTGCTCTCCGGTGGCATCGGCTGGGCCAAACCTGTTCCTGTCACACCAAGTAACTTCCGAAACCCCCGACGCGACGATATTCTCGTCACGGCCGCAGGTCCGTTCTCGAACCTGCTCCTCGGTATACTCAGCACGATCATCACTGCTGTACTCTACAGTAAGGGAATCCTGCCCATCCACTCCCCCAGCCCCACAGCAGCCCTGGCCATAAAGACTCTCAACTTTATGATGATTGTCAACTTTATGTTGCTGTTTTTCAATTTGATTCCACTCTTTCCATTGGACGGGTTTCACATTGTAACCAATTCACTGCCCTTGAATCAGGCTTATCAATTTAAGCAGTTCAATACCCAGTACGGCTCCTGGGTTCTCATGGGTCTGTTCATTATGGATTGGTCCACCCCCTTCAAACCACTGAGTATGCTCATCGGCCCTCCCTCCCAGTTTCTGCTCACAAATATCTTCACATTTGTGAAGTGGATCACTTAATCACTTAATAAAAGGGGTTCTTTTCAAGGGGGTTATTTTCAAAGGGATTTCGCATCATTCGACTTGACTCAATCCTCTGTTCCAGTCTCAAGTCAACACTGGAGTTTCTTATGAATGAAGTGGTAGACATCAAGACACCGGCCCAGGAATTAATCCTTAATTTACACAACTTTGAGGGTCCACTGGACCTGTTACTTCATATGATTCGAGAACAAGATATCGATATTTTCGATATCCCAATCCATCAAATCGCAGATGAGTTCCAACAGTATATCGAGTGGTTTAAGATCATCGATCTGGACAAAGCCGGTGAATACCTCGCCATGTCCGCAGAGTTGATGTTTATCAAGTCAAAGATGTTGCTACCTCCACCCGAAGACAACACAGAAGATCCTCGCAAAGACCTGGTAGACAGATTGGTGGCCTATCAACAAGTACAATCCGCCGCCAAGTTTCTGAACAGTCAGCAACAACTGGGGCGTGACATCTTCAAACGCGGCCTTGAGCCAGCCTCCGATATCCCGTCCATCCCTCTGCGAAGGCCAGAAGATGTTGAAGCACCTGACCTGCTCGCTGTCTTTCAACAACTGTTGAGACGCCGCCTCAAGCTCACCGGAACACACCAAGTAAGACGAGGCAAAGTCTCCGTACGGGCTCGGATCAAATGGCTCTGTGAGCAGCTAACCGAGCAACCCAAAAGACGGTTCACGGAACTGCTGGAGATGATGGAGGGCCGCCCCACCATTATCGCAACCTTTCTAGCGCTCCTGGAGCTGTGTCGGCTAAACCGAATTAAGCTCATACAGATCAAAGACATCGACATTGAAATTGAAGCGACAGGAGAGATGAAAGGTATTGAGATAGAAAACCTTTCCTCCTTTCGATACGACCAAGAAACGGACCCAAAAGACAACAGAGCCGACACCGAAGTATAAACTGTTGTCAATATTTTGTTCCCAGCGCAACAAAAGGTTACATTCGTGGCAGGTGCCGAAGCATAGGATAAGAGCCTGTTCCCAGGACAACATTCACTGATAGACTTGAAGAAAAAAGAGGTTGGCCGTGCGACAGCCGAAACAACAAAACACTCCGCTCTTTCGTCCATCCCAACACAGTTGGGGGCCGGAAGCATTTACCAATCCATTGTTTGGTTATATTGAGGCGTTGCTATTTGCCTCTGACCGACCGCTGAGCATTGACGATATGCACCAGATCCTTCACTCTGCTGGACATGACTGGATGCCTCAACAAATCGAAGGTGCAGTTCGTGAGTTAGAAGCGATGCATCAATCACCCATCCGTGGCCTACAACTCATCGAAGTGGCAGGAGGATGGCAGTTTCGAAGTAATCCAGAGCACACAGACCTGATTCGCAAGCTCTTTCATTTTCGGCCACCTCGTGTCACCAAAGCAGCTCTCGAGTGCCTGTCTGCTATTGCGTATCGACAGCCTGTCACACGTTCCGAAGTGGATGCCATTCGCGGGGTTGACTCAGGGGGTGTAATGAGAACCCTACTGGAACGAAGGTTAATTAGAGTGGTGGGGCGACACAACTCGCCAGGTCGCCCCTATCTGTATGCAACAAGCCCAGAATTTCTCGAATTCTTCGGCTTGCATGATCTGAAGGAGTTACCGAGCTTGGCAGATGTTCTGCCAACGCCAGGAAATGCCCCAACCCCTGCCGAAACTCCTCCAACAGAAAAAACAACTTAATTTTTGTTTGACCCACTCGATAATGATCACCATATTGTAGCGACTCTACTTTAAGTGGCCCATGTTCCAACTCCTTCTTTCCGAGGAGTGGCCACTCACAGGACTTGCTCACAAGTCACTGTGTTCTGGTTCCGACTGGTTGAATATGTTGTTTCAACATATTCCCAAACACACCTGATACACCTTCAACCCAATGCTCTCACCCGCACTCGCTTCAGGCTTGGTTCCTGTGCGATGGATACAAGAGGAGAACCAGAATGTCAGAACAGGGCAAGCCAGCAACGGCCTCTTCTACAAACTCGAACCATTCAACACGTAAGTCCTCCCGAAAGCGCTCAAGGAATGGTCAGAGGAAACGTCAAAAGAGAAGCCAAAATGGAGAGGAACAACCCTTTTGGCGAAGCCGAAAGCTAGAGCCACAGGAAGTTGTGAGTCAGGAAGAAAAAGATGAAAACTTCGGGAATCGCATGGACTTCCAATCCAAATATGGAAATGGTATTGGAGGAGAAT
>JALTMC010000762.1:4964-7385 GCA_027005175.1 Myxococcales bacterium | reverse complement strand
AAAGTGAAAGACAACAGCCAGCAACGGCGACACGCCAAGCATCGGGCGATTCATGAAGAACAACCAGAGGGTGTCCTGACAATGCGAATGCCTGCCTGGAAAGAGAACGCAGGCAGTGATGACAATGAACGTTTCGAGCAAGAAACCGACAGTGTATTGACGATCCGTCAGCAATCCGACCTCGCTCGCTCTTTGCGTTACAATAACGATCAACAATCAACTCAGCTGAGTCGTTACGAAAGAGGCTCTGATCCAGCACAAGCATGGCACCGTTTTATCGGTGACCTCAAAACAGGCCGAGAAAACACCCGACAGAAGCGACGAAAGGACCGCCGTCGTCGCGGAAAAAAGAAACGCCAACAAACAACGGATAGCACAGGAAATGTCACGAAAAAAGAAGTATGGTCCTGCCATTCGATTACAAAAGATCATCTCACAAGCTGGAATTGCTTCCCGTCGTAAGGCAGAGGAAATGATTGGAGCGGGTCGTGTGATGGTCAATGGAAAAATCGCCACAATCGGCGACAAAGCCATCCCACAGGTTGACACGATCCAAGTCGACGGACAATCGATTGGCCAAGCTGAATCGATGGTCTATTTGAAGCTTCACAAACCAGCCGGTTACCTTACTTCCATGAGTGATGATCGAGGTCGAGCAGTGATCACAGATCTGATCACCGATATACCAGAGCGGGTCTATCCCGTAGGACGGCTTGATTACAACACAGAGGGTGTATTGCTACTGACCAACGATGGAGTACTGGCTCACGCCCTAGCCCACCCATCCAACCAGGTGCCAAGAACCTATCACATCAAAGTTCGTGGCAACCCAACACCCAGCCAGTTCAAGAAGCTCACCACAGGTGTCACCCTTGAAGATGGCGTGGCACGGGCGATATCGGCTGAAAGAATTCGCACCACTCCCGCAGGTCACCTGTGGTTTGAGATGGTCCTGGCAGAAGGAAAAAATCGCGAAGTTCGACGAATGTGTGAAGCCATTGGACACCCTGTTAACCGATTGCTCCGCGTCAACTTCGCAGGCATTCATGTTGATGACCTACGCCCCGGCGAAACCAAGGTTCTCACCAAAGACCAAGTCAACGCCCTCTACAATATGGTAAACCTTACCAACTCCCCCTGAATAAGCTTCTCCCCTTCCAAAGCAAACCTACCCCCAACCCTTCCAAACAAATCTCTTCCCAACCTTTCCAAGCAAATCTCTTCCCAACCTTTCCAAAGCAAATCTCTTCCCAACCTTTCCAAGCAAATCTCTTCCCAACCTTTCCAAGCAAATCTCTTCCCAACCTTTCCAAAGCAAATCTCTTCCCAACCTTTCCAAGCAAATCTCTTCCCAACCTTTCCAAAGCAAATCTCTTCAACAAAAACCAATCCATTTGAGAAAAGACCTGGAATAGACCATCCTCAAACTCACCCCAAACACCGGGCGGTTCGATATTTTCAAGAAAGAAAATATTAAGTGATATCAGGGAGCTACTTCAAAGTAGCAAGCTTTTATGAAAAAAAGGTTTGACAACAAACAACAACCCCCGTATAACCCTCTCAGTTGCTGCGGGGTGGAGCAGTTCGGTAGCTCATCGGGCTCATAACCCGAAGGTCATAGGTTCGAATCCTATCCCCGCTAACAAGAAAGCCGGTTGTTTTTATGACAACCGGCTTTTTTTGTTTAATCAGACTTCTCACAATGCTTGAGATTCAAAGCGAGGCTCAAACCACCACTCTAAGGAAAGATGAGATGGTTTGCGGCGTTGAAGCCGAGATGAGAGGATGTCAGAGAGTTCAGTGGCATCGAAGCCGAGATTAGAGGAGGTCAGAAAGTTCTGCGGCATCGAAGCCGAGACGAGAGGATGTCAGAGAGTTCTGCGGCGTCGAAGTCGAGATTAGAGGATGTCAGAGAGTTCTGCGGCGTCGAAGCCGAGACTAGATTTGAGGGCATTGCAGGCTTTGCGATGAATCTGACAGATACGAGATTCGCTCAAGCCGAGCAATTCACCGATCTTTCGCATGGTCAGCTCTTCAAAATAATAGAGGTGAAGGATCATGCGCTCTCGTTCTGGGAGGGAGTCAAGGGCTTCACGAACTTTTTCACGAAGTTCACTTCGCCTTGTTTGATCATAAGGGCTGAGATCACCGCTGCTTGATTTTGCGGGGTGCTGGTCAGAGCTTATTTCAATCGATTCCACTTCCAAGAAGTGCATTGGTTGCACTTGCTGTCGCATCTGCTCAACTTCATCGAGCGTCACGTTCAGTGCTTGAGCAATATCACTTGTCGTTGGTGTGGTACCAAGTCGATGTTCCAATTGTTTTTTAGCTTCTTGGTATCGTTTCGCTTTGCGACGCATTCCCCGAGAAAAGAGGTCATTTCGGCGAAGTTCGTCTAGAACAGCCCCTCGGATACGGATC
>JALTMC010000762.1:0-4954 GCA_027005175.1 Myxococcales bacterium | reverse complement strand
CACCAGGCTGGTATCGATCGAGAGCATCAATGAGGCCCAAGACTCCAACAGCCATCATGTCTTGTTCTTCGACAATCGGAGGAAAGCGCATCATCAAGCGACCAACGACTTTACGAATTAAGGGTAAATACCTCTCCACCTCTGCATTTCGCTGAGAGATCTGCGCAGGATTCATCGTAGCCAAAGCATCCGATGAAGGAGAGGACGACGGAGAATTTGAAGATTGATTATCAGACATCGTAAACTATACGCCACTATGTCGGGGTTCGATACTTGTCATCAAACATAATGAAAGAAGGATAAGATTCACATGATCAAAAAAGCCATGATTTTGGCTGCAGGTCTTGGAACAAGACTACGACCCTTAACCCATCATTGCCCAAAACCTCTTGTCCCCATATTGAACCGTCCTATGATAGAACACCATCTGGAACAAATGGCAGCAATAGGAATACAAGAAGTCGCCATTAATCTACACTATCTTCCTGATCAGATCCAACAACATATTGGAACGGGAGAAAAATGGGGACTTAAGATCACCTATTCTCTTGAAGAACCCGTTGTTTTAGGAACAGGAGGCGGCATAGCAAAAATGCAGGGCTTTTTTGAACAGGAGCCCATGTTTCTTGTGATCAATGGTGATATCTTACACCAAATTGATCTCCATGCAGCTCTTGCACATCATGTTGCAACCAACGCAGTTGCGACTCTGATGGTTCGTTCTCATCCAGGCTCTCCAAACATCGGCTCCGTCTCTATCGACGAAAATGGGATGATCAAAAGAGTTCCCGAAATGCCATCACGAGATTCATTATACAAGAGAATGTATACAGGGATGCAAATTCTCACACCAAGAATATTTGAATACCTGCAAGATCAACCACCTCCACCAAGTTGTATTTTGCGCACAGCCTACAGAAAGATGCTAGAAACAGATCTACCTGTTGCAGCGTTTGAAGTTGGCGATGCTCTTTGGCGAGATATTGGTAACCCGGAAAGCTACCTCTCCTCCCAATGGGAATTGATAGACAAAACAACAACACCTGCCCTGCCCGATCGAAGCGATGTCACCTTTATTCCCCCCGTATGGTTGGGTAAGAACATAACCATCGCTGCCCAAAGTACGATCGGACCCTACGCCGTTTTGGGTGATAATGTGACGATCCGAACAAGCACACAGATCACCAAAACAGTGATGTGGCCCAACACAGAGTGGAATAGCAGCAAGCCTTTGCAAGATGCCGTTGTCTACTCTGATCAAGCAGGAAATGAACATGTCCTATGGAGAAAGCAACTGGGTTGAAAAAAGCAACTCCATGTTCGTGAAGTTTCCAGGCAGGCCGGGATGAATCATGTTGTCTGTCACTCTGACAAGGCGTGGCAACAAGAACACAGCGATGCGATGCCAAGGAAAAACAACAACGCCAGAGAGGGCGAAGCAAAGATAGAGATGGTATCGTTTTTTCGAGGTGGGTTTTAGCGTCCGCCCAAAAAGAAAGTCGTTGATTTGCGCTTCGATTCGCCGCCCTGGCAAGGCTCTCCGACGAGAGAATAGCTTGCTATTCTGAGGAGGTGAAACGCAGCCAGGGTGGATGAAGCGGAGATGCAAACGACATAGGTTATTTCTGGGCGGATCCTTAGCCTAAGGCTTCGACCAACATCACTGTGATGTTGTCATTTCCACCTCTGCGGTTGGCTTCATCGATTAACTCTTGACAAGCTCGATCAAGATCACTCCGGTGTTCTTTGAGGATCTTATGCATCTGCTCATCGGGAACGAGACCATTGAGTCCGTCAGAGCAGAGTAAAAAGAGATCACCGGGCTTCAATGTTTCTTTTCGAAGATCAACTTCCACATTTTGCTTCATACCCAAAGCGCGTACGATCACGTTTTTATGGGGAAAATTTTCAATTTCCTCTGGGGTTAGAGGCTTGATCTTCATATAATCATTGAGAAGAGAGTGATCAGCAGTCATCTGTTCAAAGGATCCATCTCGCAAACGATAGACACGGCTATCTCCAACGTGAGCAATGTAAACAATCTCATCAAGGACCGTGACAACAACAACAGTCGTTCCCATCCCCTTTTGACGCATATCACTCTGAGCACGTTCAAAGATCAACTTGTTGGATAACCGGACCCCTACAGAAATACGATTCTCTTCATAAGACAAGGACTTGTCCATCTTGTATGGCCAAGTCCTCTCGCGATCACGAGCGGTTTCTTCAAAGAACCGCCCTAAAGTTTCTACAGCCAACTGACTAGCGACCTCGCCTGAAGCATGTCCTCCCATACCATCAGCCACCACGTAAAGACCGTGAATGGGGCTCAAATACAGGTTATCTTCATTGGCCTTCCGCTTACGCCCCACATCTGTGAGACCAGCAGCGCGCAATTTGAGCGACATAATCCTCTTACTCCATCCGTGATTCTGGGATAGTTTGAAAACCTCAAAGGCTCAGCCCATCGAAATAACAAAAACCGAGTATAGCGATTTCACGAGTTCTCTACAACATCCTCGACGATGTCTCTTCAAAAAGATGCCGTACTTGTTGTATCATATCACACACCGTGGTAGCTTTTGAGTCTCATGTGAGAAGAAGACAACTCGTTGCAAAAATGATATGAGATTGTATCTCCAAAGAGTCTCCTCGAAGCATGAGCAGGGTCCAACGAACTCCAAGGACAGCCACCGCCCGAGTAAAAGAAAGAGCCTCTTGTGTTCAAGAGACTCTTTATAACCAACTGATTGGAAAAGAAGAGAGCACACAGATGCCAGAGTTGAGAACCACGCCTGATGGACAAGTTCAGTTTAAAGGAACCTTGGATGAGCTGCCTATCGGTTCTTTACTCCTTTGGATTCTGAACGAGCAACAGCAAGGTGAGTTGGTCATCGATGCCGATGGGATACGCCAATTTCTCTACTTCCAAAGGGGATATCCAGTGGCCTCCCGGGGTGGCCCCCCCGAAAACTTTTTAGGTTGGGTCTTGCGCGAAAAAGGTGACATCGATGATGGTGCCTATCTTCAATCGCTACAAAAGCTCGCAGAAACCCAACAAATGCAAGGCCAGATCCTTCTTGAGATGGGTGTCATCAACCCCGAACAACTCAGCCAAGCACTCGGGCTCCAACTACAGCGCAAAGTCATTCGCCTGTTTCGCTTGCAAGGGGGAGAGTTTCTCTTTCGATCCAGTCCAGAGGTCCCCTTTCAAGACGTTCAACCCAGCTTGCTCAGCCCCTACACCCTGATCTCCAATGGCATCCGACAAGAATACAACGAAGAACGATTAAACTCCTACCTCTCTCAACTCTCGACACAACAGATCCGATTAAAAGCGGATCATCTGTCACGACGATACATCAGCAGAATGGGCTTGGAAGAGATCGAGAATGCCGCTCTCGGCCTACTCGAAAGTTGGACGACAACCGAGGCTTTTCTGCAAACCGAATACCTTGACAAAATGCCCTCCTTAATCCTCATCGCCCTCTTGTTAATGGCCGACTTACTAGACCTTACCGAAAGAGGAGATGCCGCCAATGTCATGCACTCGTCAGACCCATCGACTCATTTCAATCCCCCTGCACCTGCTGTCCACAGGAATGCTCCTCCTTACTCTCAACCCACAGAAGAAGCTCCTCCAGAACCCGAAGTTTCCATCTCTGTGTCCAATGCGACGGCCCCTTGGCAAAAGAAGAAAGATCCAAACCGCCCGAGAAGTCGAGCCCAAGTCACAGTACATATGAAAGAAGATCGTATTGAGACATTGGAAAATCAACAGGCATCCCCCTTCACTCCAGAATCACAATGGAGGCAGCCTGCCCCAGCGATTGATGTATTTCAGGCCCCCTCGCATCCGATATCAGACATGGATGATACCCAAGTGGTTCCCACCATTTCAAGCCAAGCCAATCCTTTCAGAGATGAAGCTCCTACTCCAAACCGCCCCTCGTCTGTTCCCTTTGTCGAAGAGATGGAGCTACCAACAGAATCACAATATGAGCTTGCTCTGTCACCTCCAAGCCTTGACACCCTCAACGAACTTCCCTCGGCCCAAAACGGAGCAGAAGTAGCAGAACATGTTGAAGGTCAAGGATGGCAAACACAACCGTCTCCCGCATTCCACCCCCCTACCGCAAGTCCGGTCATCACAACACCTGCAAACTCAGTAGCCAATCCGGTTATGGCCCCACCTCCCGCAAGCTCAGTAGCCAGTCCAGTCATGGCTCCACCTCCACCTGCTACAAGCTCAGTAGCCAATCCAGTCATGGCTCCACCTCCACCTGCTACAAGCTCAGTAGCCAATCCAGTCATGGCTCCACCACCTCCCGCTACAAGCTCAGTAGCCAATCCAGTCATGACCCCACCTCCTCCAGCTACCAATTCGGTGCTAACCCCACCACCTGCAAACCCGGCGCTAACCCCACCTCCTGCTGCGGGTTCAGTAATGACGCCTCCACCGACAGGCGCAGTGCTCACTCCGCCCATTCAACGGGGAGACAGTGAGCCCTCCGCAGTTGGTGGTCCCACGATGGCAAGACCGTCAGCACGTCCGAGAGGTGCAACTCCTCTACAACAAGCTCATGCAGGCGGCTCTGGTTTTGCAACACCACCACGAACAGCGCCTCCGAATGCTGCCGGGATGAGATCGACGCCCCGCTCCAAGCCAACACCACCTCGAACGTCACCGACGCCCAACTCAAGCCCAACAACGCCACAGACACCCTCTCCATCGAGAGCAACAGCGCGAGCATCCGCTTCGACAGCACCGAGAGAATCGACATCAAGACCGGTAAGAGCGACCGCAACAACCAGACCCCAAACAGCGTCCTCTAGGCCACCCAAAGCATCATTGAGAAAAGCACCACCACAGGCCGAAAAAGACATGGGGCTAGGAGAAACTCCCCTATTTAAAGGGCTTGATGTTGATGGAGTGCCAGCACATGATTTGAAT
>JALTMC010000761.1 GCA_027005175.1 Myxococcales bacterium | reverse complement strand
AATCGGCGCTTGACAGGGAGCTTGTTCAGAAAATGTACCAATTCCTTATGACGAAATGGACTCTTTCCTCTCGGCCCCATATGAAGTTGCTTTTTGTCTGCATGTCCCGAATAGTAGAAGAAGAATGTGGTCACCTTGGGGTGGCGTTTGAGTCGCTTCTTGAGGCTTTGGATGGTGCGACGCAGTGTGGATGGGCTTTGGTTTTTCAACGTTGCGAAAATAGAGAACCCCGCACGCTTCAAAGCTTTTCTCATCGGCAGCAAGTCACCGGTCAATGCAAACTTTAACCTGGGATCACCTTTCCAACCATCTTGGTTCGCCACCAACAAGGCCAAGCGTATATCGCGAGCATATACTGTGCTGGAAAACAAGACACAGAACATATTGAAAAGGATAAAAGAGAATGTATACTTGCCCATAAAGAAACCTATATCTATTCCTCGCCAACATTTTTCGCTATTCTTCCCAACTTGATGATGAGCAAAACTAGACCACACCAGTGAAATTGTCAAGCGTTTGTGGGTAAGTGTTTGAATTTTATGTTCGTCTTGTCTGTTTTGTTCCTGGGGCCGCAGTGAGGGGGTGTCCCCTTGTCTTTCTCTGATGTGTATCGTATTGGGAAGGAGAGTGTGTAAACACGAAGGGCGGATTGAAATAACTTGCGTTTTATTGGGTACAGATAGTGAAAAAAGATACAAAGCGCATTCTCGAAGAAGCTTATCGTTTATACTACCAAAGGATCTTCTGTTTTTTGTATGAGATCTTACGATCCAAAGAGGATGCTTTGGAGGTTGCACAAGAGACATTTCTTGCTTTTTTTCAAACATATTTGAAGAAGCCTATTTCTAAGGAAACACAGCGACAATGGCTCTATCTTGTGGCGAAGAACAAAGCTCTCAATGTATTGAGGCACAGTAAGTATGCGAGTCAAACTCCACCTGCAGAAAAAAGGGAAGAACCAACCCCTGAGCAGATTACGATAGAGAGGCAAACTTCGGAGCAGATAAAGACACAGGTTGCTCATGTGATGGGGTTACTTTCGGAGCGAGAGGCTATGTTGATTCGACTTCATATGCACGAACTGAGCTACAGTGAGATTGCTGAGGTTATGGGTCTTTCTTCTGCTTCGATCTCAAAAACTTTAAGGCGAGCAAAGGCTGCATTTCGACGCATTTATGAAAATGAATATAATAGGTCAACTCTCTGATAGAGGAACAAAGACAACGTAAGGAAGGCAAGGATAATGAAGGAAAGAGAAGTATGTTGCTTGAATCAACTTCAGGCTTATGTAGAGCATCGGCTGTCTCCTCCTGAGCAAAGACTCATCGAGAGTCACCTCGCTTCTTGTGCGTCTTGTCGGGAGCAGTTGGAGTCGATGCAGGTATTAGAAGAATGGGTTGTCAGAAAATACAAAACACTACAACCCACAGAGATACCTGACCCAGGGGCTGACGTACTTTTTGCACAGTTGGAAAAAGAAAATGCCCAGACGCAGGAGAACTTCTTCCAAAGATGGTGGAAAGGCGTAGGCTGGGTTGTTGTTGCATCTTCTTTGGTACTGGCTCTTGTCTTTTTTTACACTCCATTCTTTCGAAATATGATGTCCAGAGAGTCCGGCTCCCAGGAGTTTCTGGCAAAAGGGTGGAGAGCTCAAATGCTGTATGGTCGGCGTATTGGCTCGAAAACTTATTCCAGAGCCAAAGTGGCGGAGGGGAAAACAATCCTCTCTCCCTTTGACACCATACAGTTTTCGTACACTCTTTCAAACACATACTTCCTGGCTATTTTAGGGATCAATCAGCAAGGACGAAGTTTTTCGATTTTGCTTTGCAAACCAAACGTGGGCTGTTTGAGGAAGCCTGGAGCGGGGACATACCCTGAAAATCGCTCTCTTATCCTTGATGAGTATATTGGTGAAGAGCGTTACTTTGTGGTCGTAGCCAGAACGAACTTTTCGTGGAAAACTCTGAAGCAGGCTGTCGAGAAGGAATGGAAGGCAAAGAGGCGAAGGTTGCAGCATCTCGATACTATTCCAGGCCCCTGGCTGAGCCGCTCATGGTGGGTTGAGAAAAAACGCAGACGGTAGCAAGTCTATTGCAACATGGGCTAGGGATAGTCGGTATAGCTCATGGTGGATTGAGAAAAAACGCAGACGGTAGCCTCTGTGGTTCTTTTTGGCCCTTCTTCCCCCATCTTATCTGGAGTGGAGGAGGAGAGTGTGTGCGATACGGAGCGTTGCGTCAGTTCGGAGATGGGCTTTGATGCCTTTCTTGAGCCAAGCATGAGTAGAGATTGGCTTACTTTTGGGTAGTGTTATATCTGGCTGCAATCCTTTCTGATGATAATTTTTGTTGCGAGGAGAGAAGAATTTTCCAACGGTAAACTTGAGAACATAGCCGTTGGGTAAATTGATGAGGGATTGGACATTCCACTTGCCCAGTGTTCTGGTTCCCACCAATGTCGCACCATAACTATCGCGCAAGGCTGCTGCCAGCAACTCTGCACCTGATGATGTTTTTCCATCCATCAAAACATAGACAGGGAGATTGGCTAGAATGGATGCCGTTGTTGAACGGTACTGTGTGACCTTTCTGTCGCGTTTTCGAAGTGTTGTTATGAGCTTATCTTTGCCTAAAAGCAGTTTCCCACAATCAAGCGCACTTTTGAGTGCACCTCCAGTGTTTCCGCGCAAGTCTACAATAAACCCCTTGGTGGCATGTGCTCTGAGTTTTTGTAGATGTTGTGTCAGATGTTTGGGGGTTTCTTTGGCAAACATTGAGATCTTTACCATCCCCACTCTGCCGGGCAACTTCCAACTATGGATATTTTGCCAGCGAACACGGCCTCGTTTGACTTTGATTGTTATCAGCTTTGCGCCACGAAGGATTTGCAATGTGACGGGCGTTCCTATTTTTCCGCGAATGGCATATACGATATCACGGAATTGCTTACCCTTGTAAAGCTTACCATTCACCATCAATATTTGGTCGCCTACTTTTAGTTTGGCCGTTTGTGCCGGACTTTTCGGAATGATACCGAGGACCTCTGTCATACCACTGGATTTGTGAAACTTAATCTGCACGCCAATACCTGCGATCTCACTTTTCAGAGCATTGCGTAACTCCTTACTCTCATGTGGCGACATCAGCTTGTTCCACTTTCGAGAAGAAGGGTCAATGAATCGCAACATCCCTTGTATTGCAGCTTTGTACAAAGCGTCTTCTGTTAACTTTGGGCCATAATAATGTTTCAGCAAAAGCTGATAGGTCCGAGCAAACATTGCTTTACCCTGTGGAAATGGAGCTTTCGGTCGATTGGACCAGTTATGGAAATCATGAGACAGATAGGGTGGGCTGGATGGGTGAGAAAACACTGAGCTTGTCGTAAGGAAACTCAGCGCTCCAAAAGAAAATAGAAAACAGAGAGTTTTTTTTGTCATGAGAATTTTTCTCCTGATTTGTGGGTTGTTTTGAGAGTAAGGGTGAGAGAGGTGTACGTCGTATCTCTGCGAATCTCTCGTACTTTGTATCAAGTTGTAGAGATAAGGATTGCTGTGGCAATGCATTGACCTGGTGAACCTCGTCTCTTTTCACCCTGGACTTCGTATCAGTTGTAGGGATAAGGACTGGGCCTAATTCCAACGTAGCTGTTCGGAGCCAGTGCTTGCTGAGTCGATAAGGGGGCCTGGCTTAATGGCTCTTGTTTGGTGTGGTGGAGTGGCCAGGGTGAGCAAGAGTAGCAGACCAAGCACGACAACGAGTCCTTGGTAGAGAGGAATGGGCTGTCGGAGCCACTTCCAGGCCCGAGTGTAGAGGCGCGGCTGGAATCGCTGGGCTACGGCTCGTCGAAGTTGTGATTTGGCTTTTTCGGAAGGGCGAGGTGTTGTTTGTGTATCGCCGAGTTCAACCATTCGTTTGAGCGTGACAAACTTGCCGAGTAAGTCAGGAGAGAGCATTAGCTGTTGTTCGAGCTGGCCCCGTTCGGGTTCTTCCAGAGTGCCAAAGTAGTAAGATAGCAACCACTCTTGGTACTCTTCTGTGGATGTTTTGTGAGTCATGTCCATATTTTAAGCTCCTGTCGCAAACGTTGCACCAGATGATGCATCCTCGATTTTACGGTTCCTACCGGGATCTCCAACACGTGTGAGATCTCGTCATAGGCCATGCCTGCTGCGCGAAGTCGATAGACTTCGGCTAGGTTGATCGGCAACTCTGCCAATGCAGCTTCGAAAGCCTGACTCTTCTGTCTCGATTCTACCGGATCTTGGACTGTTGTTTTGGTTGGAGTTTCTTGTTTCCACCGAATGTGAAATAGGCTTTTTCTTTGCTGAGATCGCAATAGATTAAGGCTTGCATTTCGAGCGATTCGATAGATCCACCTGCGAAAGTTCCCCTGACTGAGACATACTTTCTTGGATTCCAAGACTTTTAAAAACACCTCATGAAGCAGCTCTTCCGCATCTTCCCGTCGGCCAACATAGCGCAGTAAGAATAGAAACAAGGGCTGTTCATAGCGGGCGTAAAGACGATCAAAGGCATCCATATCGCCTTGTTGTATGCGTTCGTAGAGTTCTTCGTCTGGTATCATCAAGGGATCTCCATTGTCTCGTCTATTCGTATAACACCACTCGAAGAGGAAGGTTCAAAAGAATCTGTTCTCGATATTTTTTTAGAAAAGATTGAAAAATATGGAGAGCCATAACGACATTACCGAGAGAGAGTTGGAAAGCTTGCGTGGGGACTTGAGCCACGAGGTCTTTCCGTGTACTATCCCGAGTCTCAAATTTGGTACTTGTGTTATGGAGTTTATCTTCGAGTGGGGCCGAGCATTGAAAGCAGAGAACAGGACAAACTTTCAGAAGGAAGTCGATGTCGTCGTTGTGGGAGCAGGGATTGCCGGGATTTCAGCAGCACATGCTTTGCAGAAGAGTGGTCTCTCCATTCTTCTGTTGGAGGCAGAGACTCGTGTGGGAGGAAGAGCACACACACAGCAAACAGAGGGAGAGACTCCTTGTGATCTCGGCTGTCGATGGTTGCATAACGCCACAGTCAATCCGTTGTGCTCTCTTATGGAGGAGCAGGGGTTTACGATCGAACGTTCGTTAGGCAATCTCTATTACGCTTCGGGCAAACAATGGTTATCTCAAGAGGAGTCGAGAAAGCTGATCTCTGAGCAGACTCGGTTATGGCATCATGTTGAAGCGGCAGGTCGTCGTCGACGCGATGTTCGTGTTTCTCAAGTGTTGCGGCAGCAGGGGCGGTGGAAAGGGCTGTTTCGTTACTCTTGTGCGGTTCATACCGGGTGTGATGTGGAGCAGGCTTCCGTACAAGACATCAGTCGCTACGAAGATCTTGATGTCAATTGGCTGGTTCTCGACGGCTTTGGTGCTTTTGTTGAAACGTGGAGTGAGGGGCTTCCGATCATTCTGAACCAGCCGGTTCACCGTATTGTATGGGACTCTGATGGAGTTTCTGTGGAGAGTCGTGATGGTGTGGTGAAAGCTAGAGCTGCCCTCCTCACTGTATCCATTGGTGTTCTGCAATCGGATGCGATTGCCTTTGAGCCTGCACTGCCTTCTCGGAAACAGGATGCGATCAATGGCTTAACCATGGGCCACCTGGAGATCTTTGTTGCAGAGTTTACAGAGAACTTCTTTGACATTGAGGAGAACAGCCAACTCTATATCCAAAGCGCGGATGGGTCTACGATAGGATACCTTGTCCGCCCGGGAGGTCAAAATGCTGTCGCAGCTTGTCTTGGGGGGCAAGTGGGACAAGATCTCTTGCGAGAGGGGAAAACAGCCATCGAACGTTTTTGCCTGGACCCGTTGAGCAAAGTGTATGGCACCAACGTTCACGACTACGTAAAACGGACTCTTTGGTCCGAATGGGGGCTGAACCCATGGATACGAGGAGGGATGTCCGCCTCTGCTGTGGGGAATGCGGAGCAGCGGGAGGAACTCGCTCGATCCATCAAGGATCGTCTCTTCTTTGCTGGAGAGGCAACGTCTGCTCATGCTCATGGCTCTGCCCATGGAGCTTATCAATCTGGTGTTGAAAGTGCCCGCCACTTGAAGGCCCTGCTCTCTTAAATAAAATCACCCTAAAAAACCCTTGCTTATAGGAGTTCTAAAGAAGTTATGGAGCAATTGTATACAGCCCAGCTGGAAACACCCGCCTACGTCTTTGCGGAAGAGCCATTGTTGGAGAGCTTGGATCGCGTTAAATCGATCGCCAGCGACAACCGATGTCACTTTCTTTACTCGATGAAATCGTTGGAGTATCCAACTGTTCTCAAAAAGATGCTCAATCATGTTGAGGGCTTTGCCGCCAGCTCCGTTTTTGAAGCTCGACTCGCTCGTGAATTGCTCGGATCGTCAGGTACTGTACACTACACGACACCTGGAATTCGAAGCCGTGACATCCCGGAGATACTGGAACTTTGCGACTATGTTACTCTTAATTCTGGGAATCACTGGCGACGTCTGACACCCCATTTGCAGGGACATATTAAAATCGGTTTGCGGATCAATCCCGGTATCTCTCTCGTGGGAGATGAGCGGTATGATCCTTGTTCTTCCAGTTCTCGCCTCGGAATGCATATTCCAGAGTTTCGCGCTCATCTGCGAAAAAATATCCAGCTTCTTCCGCATATCAGTGGTATTCATATGCACACCAACTGTGAAGGGCGAGACTTTGGAGGACTCTTAAAAACGGTGGAGAAGGTCTCCCGTGACATGGGTGATATCCTCAATGATATGGAGTGGTTCAATATCGGAGGGGGCTATTTCTTTGAATACATCAACGATGAGGAGATGGAACACTTCCGCTCGGCGGTTGACCTCTTGCAACGACGACACAACCTGACTGTTTTTATGGAGCCCGGTGGAACCATCGTTCGCTCTAGCGGTTATATCGTCGCAAGTGTTCTCGATATTGTCGGTCCTGTTCGCAGCAAAGTCGCTGTGTTGGACACGACCATCAATCATATGCCTGAAGTCTACGAGTATGAAGAGTACACTCCAGATGTGATCGGCAACTACGGCGAAGACGAGTATGACGAAGAGTATGCTGCCGACTACGATGACGATGACTATTACCACTACACCCTCGCGGGAGCCTCATGCCTTGCCGGTGACCAGTTTGGCGAATACGCTTTTGAGGAGCCTCTGAAGATCGGTCAACGTCTTATTTTTAGGAACATGGGAGCCTACACGATGGTCAAGTCTCACATGTTTAATGGGATCAATCTTCCCAATGTCTATTTTGTTGATAAGTCCGGTGAGTTACGCCTCGAAAGAAACTATACCTATGATGACTTTCTCAACCGTTGTTCCGCGCATTCCACGAATGGGAGTTTGTAAGATATGTCTGATGTCTTTGAAAAAGAGATAGAGATCCCTGTTGTTGATAACCACACCAACTTACTCCAATACTTTGAGACTTATTTGAAAAGCAGTTTTGAGGATGGTGTTCTTCCCGTTCGCTTTGTTGTTTCTAAAACGGACGCCGAGCACTATCACTGTGATGTTGGTGTACTGCAGAGCGACTGGGATATCCCCGCTGCTCCCTCTATTTTTCAACTTAAAAAACGCAGTGGTGAAGATGTCTCTTCCTTTAATATCGCACTGATTGTTCCAACCGGTGTTGGTGCAGAGTTTGGTGGACATGCAGGTGACGCCACTCCCATCGCACAACTCTTTGGTTCGATGTGTGATCGTCTCATCACTCATCCCAATGTTGTGAATGCATCTGATATCAACGAAATGCCTGAAAATACACTTTATGTAGAAGGTAGTGTGTTGAGTCGTCTGTTGTTGGGGACGGCTGGGTTGCAAGAAGTTCGCTCCAATCGTATCCTGGCCATTCTTGAAGACCATGAAGACAGCGGCTATGTGGATCAGACCGTGAATGCCATCAACGCAGCCCGTGCTTGTTACGGTCTCGATTGTGATACGATCGCTGTGCTTTATCCTTCCTTCGAGATGGAGGCTTTTGAGTCGGATTCCGGTCGTGCGATTGGTCGTATCTCGAAGATGAACAATCTTTTCGCAGCCATCGAAAAATATCGTGGCCAGTTCGACGCTGTTGCTTTGGCCTCTATTATCCGATGCGATGAAGAGACTCATGTGGAATACTTTGAGAGTGATGGGTCCATGGTCAACCCTTGGGGTGGTGTCGAAGCCATGCTCACTCATACCCTCTCCCAACTCTATAATTTCCCCACGGCCCACGGTCCGATGGTGGAATCCGAGGCGCATGAAACCTTAGAACTGGAAGGGCCTGTCGATGCACGAATGGCTGCGGAGGTCATCTCAACCTCTTATATGCAGTGTGTGTTCAAAGGCCTCCAGCGAAGCCCCCGGGTGATCACCGATCCAAGTGAAATGCTCAAAGCTCAAACCGTTACCGTGGATAACGTCTCTGTTTTGGTCACCCCGGATGGCTGTCTTGGGCTCCCTATTCTAGCTGCTCTCGAACAAGGCATTCCTGTTGTTGCTGTGCGCGAGAATATGAACCTGATGCAAAACCCGTTGGAAGAACTTCCGTGGGCTCCCGGTCAGTTCCATTCGGTGGAGACCTATTTTGAAGCTGTCGGTGTTGTTCAGGCGATTCGCACAGGTACGGCGTTTGCTTCGCTTCGTCGCCCCCTCCTTGGTGCCGAAGTGGATCTCTTTATGCACGATCATGAAACTCTCACAAACCGTGTGATTGACTACTATGGAGAAGAAGCCGAAGCTCTTGGAGCCTACAAAGAGTCTGACTTCGACTACGAAGTGGAGGTCCTTGAAGAGTCTGAGGTCTCCGTCACCAATGGAGCCAACGGTCTCAAGAAAGCCAACGGTACATCCAAAAAAGGCAGCAATGGTATATCCAGACGAGACAAACATCAGGATATGGAAACAACAACGATAAACGTTGATGCATCTTCGCAGCAGATTTCCAAGCTGTAGTCTTTCCCTCACTCGAAGCGTTCATTCGAAAGGAAATGAGTTCCGAACAAATGTGAGCCATAGCATGTCATACTTTCGTGCACTTTGGTTTGCATCCTCTCATGTCTTCTCGTTTGTATCTTTTCGTGCATTCTCGTTTGCATTTCTTCGTATCTATGGAGTCCATCTATTATGGCTGTGAAAGAAGTTCGCTTTCAAAAAGCACGTGCCTATGCGAGTTATTGCTATGAGGTGGGAAGCAGAGTTGATCTCGACAACGTAAAAGAGAGACTCTCACTACCAAGGTTGAGTCGAGTCTCAAAAGAGGATTGGGCTCATTCCCAAGCCTTGGTCATGCCATCACCACCCGTTACATTTTCCGCTCCTGTCAGTCTATGGCCGCTGCAAGGTTCCTCTTGCGACGAAGTTGAGTTGAGCTTTTATGATATCGGAGTGGTGGTTCTCTCCTTTGTTATTCCTTTTCAAGGAAGCTTTTCCCAGTGGATTGAATTGAGTCAGAAACTCTGCAATAACGCAAAGATTGAACAGAAATCCATTGCGATCTTGGAAACCCATCTTCAGAGCATAAAAGATGCGATTTCCGATCCCATCGCTCTCTCCGAAGGCTGGGCGTACAACTTGTTTTGTGTTGATGAGCTCAGTAGCCCCTGCGACATCAATGAGTTGGAGGAAACATATCCCGACGAGTTTGCCAAATGTTTGCGGGGAACGTTCGTGGACCTGTCAGAGGAGGAAGTGGATGATGCACTCCTTACTCGTGCCTCTTATACCGAAGAAGACTTCGTTGTGATCGATCACAACGCCGCATTTCTCGTGGGGGGTCTACAGCAAGAAATTCGTCAGGTTCTTGAAGTCGCGATGGTGCAAGTTCTCAACTACCAGTGGCTCAGCCAGGACCTCGATCGAATGATCGATCTGGGAGTTAAGTATATCAAACGTCCGAATTCATTTTTCCCTCTGTCTCCTGTTCGTCATGAAGAACTGCGGCAAATCGACCCTTATTGTGGACTTGCCGCTGACCAAATGGCCAAAACGGAACGGCTATTACAACTTCGCGGGGGGCGCTATCTCGGGCGAGTTTATTCTCGGGCCTACGACAAACTTGGGCTTGATGAAATTAGCTCAGAGATCACGGAAAAAATTAATCATATGGGAGACCTCTACCAACATCTTCACGACAACAAAGCCCTCAAAAGTACCGAAAAACTGGAGTGGCTTATTATTGTGATGATCGGTCTCTCCGCTTGGCTCTCCTTTTTTCATCGCTAAATCGACCCCTTCAAAACATTCAGCATTGCTCTCATTTCTTTGATATTTTCTTTCTTTCAGTTGTGAGTACTTGTGTCGTTATTGTTAAGGCGGGCGGCAACTGTCCTGACACATGGGGCAAGGCAATGTTGTGGATTGCAATTAATTTTTGAAAAAAATCCATCTTAGGAGCGACTCTTAGTGTGAGGTACTTGAAAGCATTCAAACAAGTCAATTACGGCGGAGACTTAAAATCGATGACAGAGCAACACAACTTCAACGAAAGAAAGGGAATAAGGGGAGCATCTTGGAGAGTTGGTTCCTATCTATCTTTCCCTTTTCTTGTAAGACTATCACTTCTCTTTGGCTGTGTTTTTATGGTGCATTGTAGTGGAAGCACCATTGGAAAACTTTGTCTCCTCGATGCTGAGTGTGGCTCTGGCAGCTTCTGTAATGAGGGGCGGTGTGCAAGCTCCAAATCCAGCACCAACCAACAACAAAGCACAAACAACACGGCGAACACAAACAACACTGTGAACACAAACAGCAATTGCCCTGAAACCTGCGAAACGGATCTTCATTGTCAAAGCTGCTCGAATGGACGCACATCTTGTGATGACAACGGTGCTTGTGTGGCACCAAAGCAGCCTCCCGCATGTCCCAGTTCGTGTAATGCTGATGCCGATTGCAGTTCCTGTTCCGGCGGGCGCACATCTTGTGATGACAACGGTGCTTGTGTGGCACCAAAGCAACCGCCAGCATGTCCCAGTTCGTGTAATGCTGATGCCGATTGCAGTTCCTGTTCCGGCGGGCGCACATCTTG
>JALTMC010000760.1:1065-2884 GCA_027005175.1 Myxococcales bacterium | reverse complement strand
GGGTAGGATGGTGAGATTTCGTGGAGTCATTGCGAATTTGCGACAGTCCAAAAGAAAGGTGAAGTTGTTGTTGGATGTTGAGGCTCAGGCTCGTCTCAATAGTAAACACAAATCAAGTCTGTGCCTTCTTGACGAGATTGTTTGAAATACAGTAAAGCCATTGTATATGTAAGGGGCACACATCGCTTAAACATAGAAGTTCAGTGCCGATAAAAAGAAGGCCCGCAGCTCTTCACTTGAGAAAGGATGTCCACATGCGTTGGAAATATCTAGTGCTTTTCCTGGCCCTTCTGGGCTTGCTTGTGCTGTCTTCTTGTATTGTGAGAATACAACCACCACGCCACAAACGTGTGCGGGTGTGGTACACCCCAGAAGGCTGTCGCGTCAAGCGTGTCGTGTTTCGCTGTTATTACCCCTATGGTCACTTGGTTTGGCGATTTGTCCGTTGCCCTGGCCGCGATGTTATACGAACCAAACGTGTCGTTCGTCGTCGCTCCTGTCGCTACTATTCCTATGACCCTTGAGAGCCAAGTCTTCGCCCACTTTAGGTTCAAGCAGCGACATCGTTGGTCACTCCGGTCATATCGACATCGTTGGTCACTCTGGTCATATCGACATCGTTGGTCACTCCGGTCATATCGATTTAAGCTCTGACCCAAAGAGCCTTCCTACGTAACGCGATTACTCTTTTCCCCATGGGACAAGGATATCCACTTGTCCTTCGGAGCGCAGTTCTGCCAGTTGTTTTTTCAGTAACTTCGCCAGCTTTTTCATCTGCATTTGTTTGACGATCTTGATCTGCATCCGAGCCAGGGATTGGGGCTCTTTGCGAGATACCACCTTCAAGATATGAAAGCCCAGGTCCGTTTGAACAGGCCCACCCACTTGTCCTTTTTGCAGAGAAAACAAAACCTGCTCAAGCGCGGGGAGCAGGTCCCCTTTCTTGAGTTCACCGATATCTCCGTTGAGTTCTTTGCTCGGATCGTGGGAATACTTTTTCACCAACGCCACAAAGTTGGCGTTGGGTTTTTGAGCAAGTTTAAGGACATGAAGAGCCATCAATTTCGCGGCCTCCACATCGTTCTTCACAATCGGAATCACGATCTGTTTGGCGAGTATGCTTGGGGAGCTAAAATATTTCTTGTAAAATGCTTTTACTTTTTGTCGAGAGAAGGGAATCCCTGCAGAAAGTTTCATCATGTATTTACGCACGATCAGTTGACGGCGTAGTCGTTCCATAAAGGCTTTGCGCTTCATATTCTCCTGGATGAGGTAGTCTCGTAGAGTGATGCGTTTCGGAAACCTCGACAAAAACAGTCGCAAGCCTTTCTGCTCATCCAGTGGGGTTAACTGGACACCTTCCTGAAGTGCTTTTTGGTACAGCAAGAGATGGTCAATTAAACGCTTCAGTGCTTGCTTGCGTAGCAACTTCATCCCCACCGAGCCTACAGGCATTCCCTGCTTCCAGGCGAGCAGGCGCTGCATCTCCTTGACCAACTGCAAAAAGCTCCAGCGATCCGCAGGCTCGTCATTGACCCTCGCCAACACCAAAGGAAGAGCCTGGGTCTTGGAATGGGTTTGTTCCCAAGGTTTACTCAGGCCACTCCCTCCCATTCGTGTGGGCGGTGATGACACACGAACCAGTCTCCGAGGCAAGGGCTTCGGTTGCTGAATTTTGACCTTTACAGAGGTCGGATGACTTGTCGGATTTGCCCCTTTAACCAACACCGGCTGACTTGTGGGAGCCACAACAACACGCGAGGTTGGCAGAGTTGATGGCCGAGACTCTGGTTTCAGTGACGGCTGTGCTGTTGATGAA
>JALTMC010000760.1:0-1055 GCA_027005175.1 Myxococcales bacterium | reverse complement strand
TTGATGAATCATCGTCATCGTCATCGTTGAAATTCATTTTTCCGGAAGATCCGGTAGATAAGGAGAGAGAGCCACCACCCAACAAAGAGCCCGATGTTCCCATAAGACCCTTCATGGATGGGTCCATTTTGAGTCCACCCACACCAAAGCTAAGATCGGCGGCTTTCCGTCGCTTTTTCTTGCTTTTCTTTTTCTTCTTGTCGAAAGAGATACTTGGAAGAGCACCCACTTTCACAGGACGCAGCAACAGATCGGTATCCTCCAGTCCACTTTGTCCTGTGGAGCGTGCCACAGGAATCGCGCGTGGCTCCTGCGTTCTTTGAGGAGTTGCGGATTGATGAGTGCCGGGTACAGCCGTACTCAATCCTGTACCTTTGGTAGGGGAAGTGAGGGTGGTATCTGGTGGTTTGTTGTAGGGATCACTTTTGCAGGCAGAGCACCAACCCAGTGCAACGATCCCAAGAAGAAACCAACCGACCTGTCGAAACATCTTTTACTCCTCGAATGAAACAAGACACTATCGTTGTGTGTTCTGTTCTACACAGATTCATTGTAAGGCTCATTTATGCCATCATCCAATAACAACAATAAGGATCCTGGTCAATGTTTCCCAGCCCCTCCAAAAGACTTTGCTACAAAACCTCTTCTCTTTTAAACACAAAATCGCGTATAACAGAAGTCGCTTTCTGACAGGGGAAGGAAGGATAGACAGAGGGAAGGAAGGATAGATTGGATTGAGAGATGAGCTTGTATAATGGTTGTACAAAATGTTGAGTCACTGATCCCACAGTTTCCAAAAGCCAGAGACTTCAAAGATATCATGCACCTCTTGAGTATGGAAGAGGCGCATATTTTGAAGAGAGTAGACGGTCAAAGTAGCGTGGCACAACTGGCCACTGCACTGCAACAAGACTCAGAGGGTGTGCTGGAGATCCTGAAGGCTCTCTCCAGTCGAGGTCTTGTTCTGCTTGCTTATCGGAAAAATGGCAAGCAACATTACCTTCACACAGCCTCTAGCACCGCTGACTCAGAAACGGAAACAGGAACAGCCCCTG
>JALTMC010000759.1 GCA_027005175.1 Myxococcales bacterium | reverse complement strand
TTGGTGTTTCCTAGCCGTTCAGGGTCAATTCGTTTGAGGGCTTTTACAATTTTATCATATCTGGAGTTTGGAATCTTTGATAGCTTCTTGAGCCCAGCATAATCAAAGACGGTAGTCTTTGTACCGTGTATTCGTACAGTGGGTCTCCAGTAGTGTTTGTACAGCAAGGAGAACTGTTTGGAGAACTCCTCTTTTGGCTCTTGTCTCACAATGATCTGTGCCTTCTTTTTAAACGTTGATGGTGCCCAACTTTCAGACCATCTCAACCCAAAATGAATAGCTGCCCAGACGTGCAAGCCGATGAGAAGATACAATCCAAAGGAAATGACAATATGAAATTTAAGCCATTTTGCAAACCACTGCTTAAACTTTTGGTGTGTTTTTATGGCATATTCAAGATCAGCGATAGAGTCAGCCAGTCGAATGAGTGTCACAGGAGCTAGTAGCTTGGCTTGGTCTGTTGTGTCTTCTTTGAAAAAGAGACCAGCCAATCTTGAGAAAAATCCAGAGTAAGGTTGTATCAAAGAGGATATCTCTGGATTGTGAGGAATCTCCCTTTGAGCTTGTGCATAAGAGGCTTGTAGCTCGGATAACATCGCTTTCTTTTGGCTCATCTCTCTCGAAAATTGCTTCAATAAATAGCGGCCTACAAATCCACTGATAGCAACCAGTAGCGTTAGAGCAGTGAGTACTTGCCCCAGCAAACTTTCATATTTGTGTGCAGTGTGCAGGAGTACCAAGATCGGGCCAAGGATTCCTGCGTAGATGTGCCAAGCCAACAAAGTTCGCATTGCGATATGCTTTTTGATGCTTGCTTTTACCCACTTTATTCGTTTTATGAACATATAGAGTAGAGGGTAAAACATCAGTAAGCTTCCGGTTATTGCAAGGATGCCACCCCAGAAACTGCCAGAGAAGCGAAGATTCGCATGCAGTAAAAAGCCCAGCCATACCATGAGCATTAGGACGACTAAGCCGCTTACGACGAGGAGTTCTTTTTCTTTCATCGATCATTCCGTAGACTTTGTACTCTATTTTGGGGAAAGACGAGAAATGCCAGTGATGGAAAGAACCATCATTGGACAGGAGCAGTGAGCAAACAACTCCTGTGCTAGGTCTTTAAGGTAGCACTTTGCTTTGTTCGAAACACTCGCTTAATACAAGAGTTGCTTTGTTTGTATTCTTCTCCACTTGAGTCCACATGATTTAGGAACGTTCAGCTACAGTTTGCGCCCGGTATCTGGCATGGTAGCCCGGTGGTGCGCCAAGCTTATTTGGCCGTCTCGACGATGTGGTGTACCGCTGCCTGCGAGTACGCTCCTGTCTTTGCCTTATAACGGATCGGGCTTTTCATCGCCTTGCGACGAGGAACGTGATTCATGCGAGTTAGAACACTGACCGGTTTGCCGTCGGTCGTCAAAGCAGCCATTTGCGTCGTCTGACTTCGTTATGGCTTCTTGGAATCATGAAAGTATGCCTCGGCGTCATGCCTTGTCAGACTCGCAACTGACGGCTTTGACTCGGTTCTTCCAGCCGATCCGTGTTTTAGGCATCTACAACGACATCTTTTGTGGATTTTGCCTGACAAGCTAGAGCAAATCCCTGCGCCTTTTCTTCCGGATCCAGACCATCTTCACACTCCATGTTGACTTCTCCAGAGAGAATCTTGACGATACAATCCCCACAAGTCCCCTCGCGACAAGTATAGTCGATGTCCACTCCGTTTTCTTCTGCTACCTCTAAAATACACTTGTCGTGTGGTAGGTCTACGGACTTCTTGCTTTTCTGGAACGTAACTTGGGGAACCCCCTCCTTGGGGGCTTGTGTGACTTCTGTTGGCTCTTGTCTCTCCTCTGTTTGTGCCTGTGTACCTTTCTTTTTTTGACCACCAAAAGATTCGGACTTGACCTGTTCTTTGGGGAGACCCAGCTCGGAAAGAATAGACTTTGCTGCAGCTGTCATAGGAACCGATCCACAAATATGAACTCTCTTTGAGCTTATGTCCGGGATGAATTCCGAGAGGAGTGTCTTATTCAATCGCTCTCTTGGCCCCGGCCACTCTTCTTTCTTGGCCTTTGTCATGGTCACGAGCACATGTAGTTTGGGGTGACGAGCCTGTAGGTATTCTAACTCTTCCCGAAAGATAAACTCCTCGGGATGACGACAGGAATAAAACAAATAGATGTCTTTGGGCCATCCAATGTCTGTGAGATACCGAATCACACTCATCATGGGTGTGATCCCGACACCTCCTGCGAGCAGAACAATACTGTCTGCTTCTTTGCCTGTAAAGGTGAGGCGTCCTCCCGGTGCAGAGATATCTAGAGTCCCTCCTTCTGTGAGGTGATCACACAAATATTTTGAAACAAGACCGTGCTCTTCTCGCTTGACAGTTATTTCGCAATAGTAACGCTGTGTCGGGGAAGAAGAGATCGTGTAGGAACGTTTGACAACTTTGTCGTCAGGCTTCAGAGAAAGGGTTAAAAACTGCCCAGGCAGGTAAGCAAAAGGAAGTGGACTCTCATCAGGGCTAACAAATCGAAATGTTTTTACATTCGGAGTTTCAGAGAAAATCGAACCTACTTTGAGTTGGCCCGACCACTTTCCTGAGCGTGGAGTGGCGACTTCTTGATGAGCTGAAGCTCTTTCGAGTGTCTGAGTTTTGGGAGAGGGTGGTGGTACGTTCTGAAGAGTCTGAAGCAGTGAGGCCGCTTTTTTCATCTTGTGAACATACATCCACAGCATCAGTATCATGAAGATGACCAAGACGGAGCAAATGGTGAGATGAAATGGGGACATCCCAAAAATCAGAGTCTTTCTCTCTTGCCCTACTGGCGGCAACAAATGTAGCTCTGATTTGAACCAACGCAGGGCTTCGTTTCTTGGAGAGGCACCTTGCTCTATGGCTCGGGTCGTTGCTAGAGCCGACTCAAACTGCTTTAATCCTGTACGAAGTCTCAGTGTTGCACTATGCATTCGGTCTAAATCTTCGTCGATGGATGCTCGAAAAAGATCGTCCACACTTTCCAACATGAGAGTAAGGCCTCTCAACATAAGCGTGTACGATACTCTTCTCAGCTTAACTCTTTGCTCAGGACTCAAGTCTGGAAGAGATATGAGCTTTGGATAGAGCTCCCTTTCTCCTCTGCCTCTGTGTCCTCTACCCATATGGCCCTTACCCATACGGCCCCGACCCATACGGCCTTTTCCTGCCTTGGGGTGATGCTTTTGATGTGCCGACCTCGGCTGAGCAAAGCACACAGAACCTAGAGAGAGCATGAGAGACAATAGTACTGTTACATTGATCGCTTGAAGATTCTTCATCGGATATTTCGCATGGGAGATGTTGTTGGTTGCTTCCTGCTTGCTTTCTTGCTTGTGGGAGATGTTGTTGGCCGCTCCTTCTCCGAGAGACCACTCAGCAAACGTCGTTGTCTGTTATTTAAGACTTGTACGGAATGTCCGACAGCATGGATAAAAAGGAAACGCTTTTCCCCTCGTAGTTTTTCGATCTCTTGAATCGTAGCTCGAATCTTTTTGGATTGAGGACGATCCATACTTGTGAGTTTCCATAGACTCTGTTCTGCTTGGTCAATCTTGCGATCATAGCTAGCGATCTTTAAAAGAATTTTTTCTTTGAGACGATTTAACCGAACTTTCTGTTTGTTGGTCAACTTTATGTGCTTGGCATGATCCAGAAAAAAGTCGGAAGAGCCTATATGATATAGGTGTGAGAGACCAGGAAATCCCGGCAAAGAAGAACGTTTCAGGCTTTTGTGTGGTGGCTTTCCCATCATAGGCATGCCTTTCATCTTCATACGCATAGACTTCATCTTCATACGCATAGACTTCATCTTCATACGCATAGACTTCACTCTCATACCTCTTCGACGCATACCCATACCTCTTCGACGCATACCCATACCTCTTCGGCGCATGCCCATACCTCTTCGGCGCATACCCATACCTCTTCGGCGCATGCCCATACCTCTTCGGCGCATGCCCATACCTCTTCGACGCATACCCATACCTCTTCGGCGCATGCCCATCATTTTCTTTCGTGCGTTGCGGGAATTGTTGGACTTATCCAGTACCTGCTCCAACTGTAACAGCTTGTTTTTTAGTCTTCTTATTTTCTTTGTGAGAGCTTTTTTTTCGTGCTCTTGAGCTTGTGCTGGGTTTGCACAGAAAAAGATGGTTAGGATGCCAAGTAAATACTTCATTTTTTGCTCCATGCTGTGAAATAGATGATAGACACTTTTCTGTTGTAGCCCCTTGTGAGAGAGGTTCGAGCCCGACTGCAATACCGTTCAAACTTACAGCTTATCTTTTCTATTCCTGTAAACGGAGAAATGATGGATTGCATGTTTGAGAGTATTCCTTTTTTGAAGGGTGCTGGTTGGGAATATTGGCCGAGCCGCAGTCTTAGATGAGTGGTGTAAAGTACGATAGAGTGATGGAAAGGGCAAGGGGAAAATCTGTAGGGAGTAGGGATAACGGGCTTAGTCGGTGGAGGAGAAGGGGGATTCGGAGGATAGTTCATTGGATAGCTTCTTCGGTTGTGGTTTGGCGTGCCATACGCGCAAGGCTAGCAAGAGTCCGATAGCGGCCATGGGGATCATGGCGACGGGCCATCCCCACCAGTTGGCTGGCTCTGTTGCGGGGCCTACCAACTTGCCGTTGAGAAGCTGCTCCTTGGGCAAGAGAAAGGCGTATGTGATACTCATTACAGCGGTACCAAGGTAGACAAAACCATCGATGATACCGACCACGATGCCAACATTTTTCTTGCCTCCAAAGTCCATGCTTGCGGTACCAGAGAGCATACCATGAACACCAATGACAGCCATGGACATGATGATAACAAGGCCACCCACAAGGCCCGAACTCTTGTAGGTGAGGGCGAGTATGATGGAGCCTGCGAGCATGAGCCCGTAGAGAATCCCAGCGACGGGTCCACGCCGGGACTGGAAGACGCGATCCGAGATGATTCCAGCGATCACACCCCCTGAAATCCCTGCGATACAGAGCAGCATTCCCCAGTTGTCGTAGACAAAGCTGTCTTTGAGGCCGAGAACGGCGTCTGTTTGTTTGGCAAAGGTTCGGTACCACTGCATGATGGCTTGTCGAAGGAACCCGGAGCAGAATTCGATCAGTGCGATGGTGATAATGATGGGATTTTTCATCATTTTCTTGAATACAGCGATAGCACCAAGTTGGGGACCATCATCACCCGAAGAAGCATCAGCAGTGTCGAAGTCTATTTGGCCAGCCTGCCCTGGTGTATTTTTGACAAATATCACATCAAGAGTCCAGAAGAGAGCGAGCAAGGCGGTGGGGATAAAGAAGACCCATATTAAGCCAGCTCCCTTGAGGATCATATAGCCCAGGTCGAAGGCAAAGTAGATTCCCAGGGATATGAGAATGCCAAAGATCGCCCCGAAGACGCCTCGTTCTCGAACATGAAACCAAGCGGCGTTGACCTTTACAATCGCTACAGCTCCGAAACTTTGGAAGTACATATTAATAGCGTAGAGGGCAGAGAAAAGAATCACAAAGTTACTAGTGACTGCTTCATGCATGGGTCCTTTGGTAAGGATTGACCAAGTGGCGAGGCCCATTAATCCGTTCATGGCGCATGAGCCAGCGGCTCCAACCAGGATAGCAAACTTTCCACCCAGTCGGTCCGTGAGTGGACCGTTGATCAGAAAGGATATACCATAGACGATCGTTCCTACGGCGAAGATGGTCGCGAAGCCCTGGTTACTCATCATGGCACCACCATCGGCACCTACCATATTCTCAAACTGAAATTTACTTACTTTGAGGTTGTATCGTCCCATATACAAAAAGGAGTAGGTCAGGCCCAAGGGAAGCCAGTTGAGAATGCGACGACGACGGAAAGCATCAGTGCGCCAGTTGGTCTCTACACCACCAAAATCGGGTGGTGGCAAGCGACCAAGGATGAGAGCTACCACAATGAGTAGCAGGAGGATGGGGAGGAACTTCATAAAGAAGCCCTTTTTGGGCTTCTTTTTCTTGGCTGCTCTGGATGTTTTGGAAGCCGGTGACAGCTTTGCGGTGGACCCTTTTGTTGTCGCTTTGCTCTTTGGGGTGGAGGTCTTTGCCGGTGCCTTTGTGCGTGCCGCCGGTGCCGTGCGGGCTTTGGCTGGTGCATCTGCGGTAGCTTTTTGGCGGACTTTGCTGGGGGGGGGAGATTGGGCTCCCAAATCGAAGGTGAAAAAGGCTGTACCTACCAAGAGCAGGATGGATACAATGATCTCTACTCGAATCAGCTGTTTCATAGCGGGTCCTCATCTGAGAGTACGATTTGTGAATCACATAACAAACACAATACGAGGCGGAAGCCGAGCCTTGTGCCAGTCCCGAAGGGATGGTTTGGATGACAAACACAATATGTATGAGTCCCGTTTTATATTCGAGTGGCGAACGGTGGACAATAGTCTGGGTGGGATAATTTTGAATAGAATGTCGTATCTCTACCGTGAAACCGGTCGAATCGCGATCCTAGAAAAGAGGAGGACCACGTGAGGGAGGTTGCTTGCGAGTTGGAGTTACGCCCAATAGGCTGTGGGGTTGCTCATCCAGAAACTTTTCAAATATTTGATGTTTGATGGTATTGTTCCTGCCGGTCTACGGTCTGGCGTATTTCTTTTGATTTGGGTGTCGTCGTTGCGTATGTTGTGGAAGTAGACCCATGGTTTTCTTGTGTGCGTGTTTTTTTCGCAACTCACTGCAACCATTCCGAATGTAGCTTGTACAACGATAGAAGGAGAAGCCAGAGCAGATGCGTATGGCATCAAAACAGCGACCCATCACACGGTGGGGCGTGCTACTTTTCTGTTTACTCTGGGTTGGGATGGGTGGATGTCCTTCCAGAACCAAGAGTGTGCGTAAAGGTCCCAGATTTGCTTTGATGCCTGTGGGAACTTGTTCGCCTCTCGACTCATCACAAAGGAAGTTGGTGGGTTCGCTTTGCGGGAGAGAAGGCAAAACATGCAGAGCTTTCCGAGATCATTCGACTGGACTACGTTTTTGTATGCCGGCTTCCACCACAATGCAACAACTCCAGTTTGCTCCCCATGAAGATCCCATGTCCTTTGAGATTCGAATGGTCATCCCTCATACAGGGATTGTGCTGTATTTACGAAGAGATCCATTGCTTGACGACCTTCCCACAGGTGCGTTGGGAGGACGTTGGTTGATGCGCTACGCAGAAGCCTATATCCGTCGTAGAGGCTCACAGTTGCGAGAAGTTAAACATAAAATCCTCAGCAAAAAAAGAAATCAATTTCTCCACACAACAGGCGGTGCGTGGGCAGCCTTTCCCTTTGCATATGGTGGTCGCGCTTATTGGGAGGAACTTCTTGTTCTCGCTCGTGAACCAGGAACCCGGTACCTGATAAGCATTCGTATGCCTGATCGAATACGCCAGGAAAAACCTCAAAATCTCCGACGATTCTTGCTTCTCTTTTTGCACCAACTCCGCCTCGGCTCCTAGGTCGGCCCATTCAAAGGCCGCAGGGAGCCCATGGTATAAAAAAATGTAACAAAAAATGTAACAAATCTTCTGGGACATTCGACCTCATCACCAATGTCTTGCTGTTTGGAGGAAGATCCAATGGCGTAGAGCTTTTCAACAACGAATAACAGGAGAGAAACCAATGAAAAGTGATGTAACATCTGTTCTCAAGGGTGCTTTAATTGCAACGGCTGTCGCTGGCTTGTTTGCTACTACCGGATGTCAAAGTTCAAAATCTGCTGTGCGTGGTGCAGGTGGTGATGTTGTGATGTGTCAGGGAGCGAACTCATGCAAGGGGAAGGGAGCTTGTAAAACCGCGACTCATGCCTGTGCAGGGAAAAATGCTTGCAAAGGAAAAGGTTGGATCAAGCTCAACCGAGCAGATTGTCAGGCCAAAGGCGGCACAGTCATGAGCATGAACAAGTAGATTCCCCCTCAGATTATGAAAAGAAAATGGACATAACCAGGAATGGCCTTCTTTCGTGTGCAAGTTTGCGATGACAAATGTACTGCAAGCTTGCTTCGAACCATGGATTGACACAGGTTCAGAATGGGGCTAGAACCCCCATTCTGAGGAAGAAAAAACCGACTGAAGTCGGCTCAATTCTTTCGTTTTTCCTGAAGGGCAAAGTGTTTTGAGTGTCCCTCGGAGTCGTTCCGAGATCCTCAGAGTGGGGGTTCACAAGCTGTGAATTAATGTAGTCTGATGCTGATTGTTGTGCAGGAATGATTGGGAAAGTACTCCATGCCTTCCATGTTCTTGCGCTAAAAAAACGTTCCGATACGGCACGTTGAGTTTTTCTCTCAGCCTGGAAAGTCCCACGAATATTATGTCCATTTCTTTTACGGGCTGTCAGGTACCTGTGTGTCGTAAAGTCGTGTGAAAGTACATTTTTTATACAAAGGCCATGGTCAAAACCATGGCCTTTTGTTTTTGTACGGCTTTTGTTATGCTCTGTTATGCATCTTTTCTTTACGAACATGCTTCGTATTCAAAGTGACAAGGCAGGAGCATCATGTCAGAGAATCAGTCAATTGGGCAATGGATTCCCGCTCAAAACAAAGCAAATGCTTTGCCAGAGATTCAGGCGAGATTTTCAGAGGATGAACAAAAACTATGGCCTCTGGTTAATGGGATCTTTACGCTGAAAGAAATCTCTGAAGATGCAGGCTTGTCTCTGGGATTTTCACATCGTGTTCTCGAAGGTTGGAAAAAGAGAGGCCTGATCGATTGGTTGTTTTGCGGCCATTCTGCTCCTTCTGGGCACTTTTCCTCACCCTCTTCATCAATGCCAGCAAACAAGCAATCCTTCTCTTCGGGTGGCTTTCAAGCTGTCATCTCTTCACCAACCCAAGGCTCAGGTGGCTCTCAGGGGGCACACACTTCATCAACTCAAAGCTCAGGTAGCTTTCAGGGGGCGAACACTTCACCAACCCAAGGTTTAGGTAGCTTTCAGGGGGCAAACACTTCACCAACCCAAGGTTTAGGTAGCTTTCAGGGGGCAAACACTTCACCAACCCAAGGTTTAGGTAGCTTTCAGGGGGCAAACACTTCACCAACCCAAAGTTCAGGTAGCTTTCAGGGGGTAACGTCAACAGAACACTCTTCTTCAGCGACAACCAATCCTTTTACTGTTGTGGCTTCGGGAACAAAAGATGCTATTCCTGCTGCTGGCTCCAACGATAAGTTTGTTGTGCCGACGATGGAGTTGGCAGATCAAGATGTTGCGATAGAGCCTGTCTCCCATTTGCTTGCTTCGACAGATGATCAAGTAGAGAGGCTGAGTCCTGAAGACCTCGTTGCCGAGGAGCTTATCGTTGAAGATGTTGTATTTGAAGATGTTGTATTTGAAGATGTTGTATTTGAAGATGTTGTATTTGAAGATGTTGTATTTGAAGATGTTGTATTTGAAGATGTTGTATTTGAAGATGTTGTTGAAGAGCCGAATCTTGCACCTTTTAAGGCGATGACTTCATCATCTCAGTCGCCGTTTTCTTCTGAGACGCTCCCTTCCTCTGGCTCCTCTTCTCCCTTGGAATTACTGGGCACACCTTCTTTTCCATTACCAAAGGAAGAGCCTCCTGCCTTCCATCCGTTCGATGCAGAAGTTGAAGTGATTGAGCCTGCTGCTTCGGTCTCTTGCTCAAGTGCTTCATCTTCTTCAGCACAGGATACCGGTCCCGCACGAAACATTCCAGGGGCAAGTAGTGGTAGTCTCCCTCGTGTGGGAAGTTCCAGCCCCGAGTTGAAAATGCCCGGTGCAAGCAGTGGTAGCATCCCTCGTGCGGGAGGTTCCAGCCCGGCCTTAAAAATACCCGGTGCAAGCAGCGGTAGTATCCCTCATGCGGGAGGCTCCAGCTCGGCCTTAAAAATACCCGGTGCAAGCAGCGGTAGCCTCCCTCGTGCGGGAGGCTCCAGTTCCGAGCTGAGAATACCCGGTGCAAGCAGTGGTAGCATCCCTCGTGCGGGAGGCTCCAGCCCCGAGTTGAAAATACCCGGTGCAAGCAGTGGTAGCATCCCTCGTGCGGGAGGCTCCAGCTCGGCCTTAAAAATACCCGGTGCAAGCAGCGGTAGTCTCCCTCATGCGGGAGGTTTTGGGGATAGAACAACTGCTGATGGTATTCCGTTGGGGGGGGGGCGTTCTCGGGGGCGTAGCATCTCCGATATTTTGGATGCGAGAGTCGTGGGTGAGCATACGGATCTTGGTACTACGATAGCAGAGCAGATACAGATCACAGAGCAAGAGCAAGAAGCTTTTGCTATCGCTGCCGAAGAGGCAGAGGGAACCGTGGTTGTTCCTGTTGGTAAAGATAAAAAAACATGGGCCCGTGAAATCGCAAGAGCCTTTGCTCGTGTTACCCGAACATTTCAGTTGTATAATGCAAACAATGATGCTGTGGGTGACGCTTTATCACACTTGTTTGAAGAACTAATGGGCTTTTTGAAGGTACATCAGAAGCTTATGTGGGTGGTTCAGCCTTTTACTTTGTTGATGGATGAGGAGTCGGTCTACGAGAATGACGATCGTGACTATAGCATTGCCTACAAGCTATATCGCGACGGCATTCGTGGCTTAACTATCTTTGATGGACTTAACTGGGAAGAGTTAGCACAGCTACTTAAGATCTTTGGCATGCGCTACGGTGGTGCCACTATGTTTGAAGATGATGTGTCTACGCTATTTTGGAAATCAAACTTTAACTATGTGGAAGTGATCGCGATTGAAGGGTTTGGCTTTGAGCGTCGAGAAGAAGGGGCAGAGCCCTCGATTCAAAATCTATTTCGGCGAATTCAGCGCATTCATATTTCTGAAGGTGGTTGGAAACCACCCGAAACATCCGAAGACGATACTGTGGTTGTCGCTCGTGAACGCGGCGCTGCTCTCTCTCCTGCTGCGCGAGAGGAGAATGCACAAGCCCTTCTGCGTGAGTTGAAGTCGGCTCGTATCCTATTTAAATCGATGACAGAGAGAGAGGTTGAGCCTCTGCACGATGAAAATAGCCTTGACAAGCTACAT
>JALTMC010000758.1 GCA_027005175.1 Myxococcales bacterium | reverse complement strand
ACCAGCCTTCGGATATTCTTTCTGGAGAAGCCCAGCCTTCGAGTCAAAAGCTGGTACATCTTGTGAACATCTTTGGGAGGTGCGCTCAAACGTCTTGTCCATGGACTCCTGCGCTTGTATTTCCCCACTCCAATCAATACTGCATATCGATGGGCCTCTACCTGACTGGGCAGAAGTACACCAACCACAAGCACACCAACGATAAGCACGCCCAACGAGAATACACTCATTCGATGTCGTTGTCTCTGTTTCATCTTCAACTCTTGTTATGTTTGAACCCAGCTATCAAGAAAGTAGACATGATAACTTGCCATTTCGATTTGCGGTGCAAGCGAAGTGCTCCGCACCCAAATCAGGGAGAGGTTTCTTCTTAAGAGACGTATCCGGTTCTTGTTTTCCGAATATTTCAGAAATGTTACTTTCACAGCGTTTATCCATCAAAAGATCAGAGTTTGTTGGTATCTTTCCTCTCAGGTTGAGCTTTCTCCCCGTTTCTGGCATGGTTGTATACCAACATACAGTTTATGGAAGGTCAATAGGGATAGAAGTGACTAGAATATTTCTTCCGAGTCCGGAAAGTGAGGTGGATCAGCTATGCGACAATGTACCTGCGTTCTTCTTGCCACTCTTTTTTTTGCTGTTTTCTTACGACCCTTGGCAGCAAAGGCATCTCGTGACTGTGGGCCATCACTTCGACGTATCAAAAAAATCTATCAGCAGAGGCACAAACTTCGGGCTTGGCGAGAGATCTTGCAGCTTGTGGGGAGCTGCCAAGATCTGGATGCGCTCAAGGAGGTTCGGCGTGTGCTGATCCGCTGGTCTATCGCGTTGCAGCGACTGGATGTGACCGTGAACAAACTCGAAATGAAGATGCGCCGGCATCGAGAGAAGAGAGATTGTTCCATCCAAGAGACCAATCTTCGATGGGCGCAAAAAGCCTACCAGCGGTACTTGGTTTGCAGGGTCAAGGGTTGCAGGGTCAAAAGCGATCCCGGCTTTGTACCGCTCCATTTCTGCCCAGGCTTCAAGTCGATGTTTCGTCGCATTGTGGTGAAGCGTCGCCCTCGTCGAGGATTTCGATGCTCCCGCTCCAAGGGCTTCCGGGCCATCCGGGTCTTTTTGCGTCGCCCCAGGCGTGGCCGGAGAAGAATCAACCAATGGCGAAGCCGAATCCAGCGACAACACAGCCTACTCAAGTCTCGCATCCAGTTTCGGTACAACAAAGCGGTCGTAGACCCCAAACAGATGGCTCTGCTACAGGCGATGTCAGGTAGCCTTCACACTCTTTTAAAACAGAAAGATCGATGCATCTGGGTGGTCGGCCACACGGATTCGGACGGCGGATACAACCACAACCTCCGCCTCTCACGTGCCCGAGCCAAGAGTGTTGTGCGAGTTTTGGCTCAGATGGGACTCTCTCGTCGTTATTTTCGCTTCTCGGGAGCTTCCTCAACCCAGCCGATCGCAACCAATCGAACCTCCGAAGGCAAAGCCAAAAACCGCCGAGTTGAATTCATTATCATGAAGTAAAGGTACAAGTTATGAGCTATGAGCTATGAGCTATGAGTCAAAAAAACGAGAATTATCACGTATCGTAGCCTGGAGTATTTTAGCGAGAAAAGAAGGAGAAGAGACTATGCAAAGATGTCGAGCCATTGTTTATCGAGTGATACAAGGTTTTGCCCTTATAAGTTTGGTTGTTGGTTTGTGTCTGGCCTTCGGGTTCTTCCTGCCTACCAAAGCCGAAGCAATAGTCCGCCGACCTGTATATGCAGTGTTGATAGGGATCAACAAGTACCGGGATCGTCGAGTGAAACGGTTGCGGTATACGAGGCGTGATGTATATGGACTCTATCGGGCTCTCACGGGGCCTGGTCGGGTGCCAAGGCGGAATGTGTTGATGTTGCTGAATCACAGGGCGACAAAGAGGCGAATAAGCTGGGCGTTGCGTAGATGGCTGTACCGGAAAGTACGAGGGAATCGCAAAGCAACGGCGATCGTGTTCTTTTCGGGACATGGATGGTCGGGGGGTGATGGCATTTCTTACTGGCTGACGTATCGGTCAAGGGCTGGAAGTCCTCGTCAGATCAAACGAACGGCTCTGGATCACGAGAAGATAGCCTACTGGCTGGGGCGGTTACGCTCACGACGTGTGGTGTTGTTTGTGGACGCCTGTAACAGTGGCTTTGCGTGGAGTGGCACCCGTAGCATGAGCATGATACGCAAGGGCTTTAAGCGAGTGCTGCTGGGAAAGTCTTTTGGTGGAGAGGGGCGCGTGACGATAGCATCGTCCATGCAGAATCAATACAGCGTAGAGACTCCAAAGTTGCGCCATGGGGTGTTTTCCTATGCGTTGATCAAAGCGTTGAGAGGGAAAGCCGACTATGACAATGATGGAAGGGTAACATTGCCGGAAGTGTGGACATACTTGAGTTCCCATGTAAGAAGGCTGGCAATGAAGTACAAACACTATCCACAGAGCCCGGTGCGAAGTGGTCCAAGTACTGGAGCTATACCGCTGTCTTATCCGGTGAAACGGGATGCCCCAAGTGTTGCAGGGGTCAAAGGCTGGTTGACGATAGTAAGTATTCCGAAAGGTGCAACGATATGGGTGGATGGTGTGAATATGGGAAAAACACCATTGCGAGTCTCGGTGCTGGCGGGCGATAGAGAGGTTGTATTGCGTAAGAGGGGGTTCCGAAGTTGGAGAGAGAAGTTGCGTGTCTTTCAAAGGCGGGAGCGAAGTCGAACGGTCCGTTTGTTGCGTGGGGGAGAGGAGCCGGGAAGAAGAACCGGTGGAACACTGCGAATCGTAAGCACCCCATCAGGCGCAACGGTACTACTGGATGGGATAAAAAAAGGTCGAACACCATTGTTGATACGCAATGTGGAAACCGG
>JALTMC010000757.1 GCA_027005175.1 Myxococcales bacterium | reverse complement strand
GTTCGAACCGCCCTGTGGAGTAAACATTTCAATGAGTTAGCCAGCAAGCTCTTGGTGGAGTTTCGCCAATTCGGGCAAAACTTAAAATAGAGTGTTAATGATTTCAGTCAGTTACGCAAGACAGATCGGCGGTTCGAACCACGTGGGCTACCGGCGGTGGGGAGGGGGAACCAAACAATGAGACTGCGACTTATGAAACAAAAAAAGGTATATTTGGAAAGCTTGAAAATATACCTTTGAGCCAAGCTTGTTGCGATTGACACTTCAATGAGTTAGCCAGCAAGCTCTTGGTGGAGTTTCGCCAATTCGGGCAAAACTTAAAATAGAGTATTAATAATTTCAGTCAGTTACGTAAGGCGGATCGGCGGTTCGAACCGCGTGGGCTATCAGAAAGTTATAGGGGGAGGGGTCTTATGACAAACAAGTCCTAGCTATCGCTATTAGTTATAGGGGGAAGGGTCTTATAACAAACAAGTCCTAGCTATCGCTATTTACACATCATAAGCTCTATCCCCCTCCTCCACCGTTGGTGGGGAGGGGGAAGTTGGAGTCCTATCAGAAAGTTATAGGGGGAGGGGTCTTATGACAAACAAGTCCTAGCTATCGCTATTAGGTAGGACCACAGTTGCCAGAGTTCTTTGTTGCTCTCCTTAATGTATTCGAGAGCTTGTAACCCTTCTTTGGAAGCGTCATTCCATTTTCGCTTTTTGACCAGGGCTTCCGCTTTTTTCCAGTGTCTTTGTGCGATCTCAGAGTTGGGTCCGAATGCTCCCACTTCTCCTGCATCCAGATATTTCGCAAGGTCCTCCAACAGTTCCCGAACATTGGCATAGCGCATCGGTAGGCTACGACGAGTACAGCGTCGAATAATCTTGACCAATCCTTCAGGATATGCGTTGAGATCATAAAGCGGTGGATTGTTCTCAATCAAAAGTGGGGGATCTTTTTCCAACAAAAAGAAGTGCAGCAAGCGACCCAGGCTATAGATATCGGAGCGAGGCTCCAGATAATCGCATTCACCGGAGAGTTGCTCGGGTGCGGCGTAAGCAAATGCACCTCCCACAGCACGCCGTGATAACGTTTTGGCAAATGCCATATCAGCGATATCAAAATCAGTGAGGATAGGGGTGTCCCCAACCATCATGATATTCTGGGGTTTGAGGTCACGATGAACAATGGCTTCCGGTCGAGAGTGAGCATAGTGAACAGCGTTGGCAATGTGCCGAAAGATACGGAGTTTATCCTCAAGAGAGCGGCCTCGAATGCCACCACATGACAGATCGTTGTCAGGGATCCAATCCATTGAAAAAGCGAGCATATGAGGCTCAACCTCACCGATCCGTACAATAAACTTTGACAGTTCCTGAGAACCCTCCTCCCTTTGCTCCTTATCATTCTGGCTTCGAAGATAAAGCATCGCTCGAACACCCCGACGGAAGAGGTGGACAGCCAAACCATCGCCCATTCGATCTGCATCAAAAACTTTCACCGCCCGAAGCTCACCCGTGTTCAAATCACGAGCTTTCCAAACGGTACCAAATGCCCCTTTGCCTGCAATTTCCTCCAAGCAGGCTCCCGCAACGATGTGACCAGGGGCCGCTTTGGGACACTTCCACAGCTCACTCACCAATTTGCGAATCCGTTGTGCCTCTTCCTGCGACAAGGACTGACTGTGGTTCGTCTCGCTTCGAAATCTTTTGTACGTTAATTCGTCGAGTTCTTCTACAAGTTGGGCCGAATAGCAAGGTTGTTTTTCAGAAGAGCTGGAGGGCTTCTCGGTCATGGACGCTTAATTCCAAATTTCTGCATTCGACTATACAAGCTAGCACGTGAGATCCCAAGTTGATAAGTCACCTCCGTGACATCCCAATCCTTCGCCTGCAAGGTACGCAACAAGATCTTTTTCTCTTGCTCTTGGAGCTGCTCCTTCAACGTACCCGCTGCGATCTCTTCAGAGTCTGAAGACTCTTCCTTGCCTCTCTCCAAAAGAACACCTTTCCTCTTTGGAAAGTGTATCGAATCCATGGTGAGTTTACCGTCTTCCAGAAAGATCAGACTTCGTTCGAGAACATTGCGAAGCTGCCGAATATTCCCAGGCCAGACAAAGCTCTTGAGCACACTCCATGCCTCCGAAGCGACTTCTGGTGGTGCCTTGGGACGAAGCGACGAAAGCAGGTAATCAACAAGTAGAGGAAGATCTTCCAGTCGCTCTCGCAGAGGGGGCACATCGATCTCAACGACAGCAAGGCGATAGTAGAGGTCCTCACGAAAGGTCTTTTGAACCAGGGCATCCTCTAAGTCAGAGTGGGTTGCTGAGATCAGGCGAAAATCGACAGCGAGTTCTTCGTTCCCACCCAGGCGGTGAATGCACTTTCGTTCGAGCGCATCGAGCAGTTTCGGTTGCAACGCAAGAGGAAGTTCACCGATCTCATCAAGAAATAAAGTTCCACCATGAGCCTGTTCAAAAAACCCGAGGTGACGTTGTTTTGCGTCGGTAAAAGCACCCTGCTCATAGCCAAAAAGGGAGGCTTCAATCAGGCTGGGAGACAAGGCACCACGGTTAACTGTAAT
This sequence comes from Myxococcales bacterium, assembly GCA_027005175.1. GTDB lineage: Bacteria > Myxococcota_C > UBA6777 > UBA6777 > UBA6777 > M3003. The sequence goes on along the minus strand of JALTMC010000757.1, from coordinate 332 downwards.
GAAGGGTTTGCTCGCACGAAAGCTCTGTTCATGAAGAGCCTGGGCCACTGTACTTTTTCCTGTCCCAGTTTCTCCCCGCAAAAGGACCGACACCTCTGCATCCCCGAGACGAGAAAGCATCGCAAACAGCCTTCTCATCGCAGGACTCTTCCCCACAAGATGGCCCGTTTGGTCGTAATACTTGATATTGACAGTCCGCGTCTCACAGACTTGATTTGTGTTCACCATTGAGACAAGCCTGAGCCTCAACATCCAACAACAACTTCCCCTTTCTTTGGGACTGTCGCAAATTCGCAACGACTCCAGAGAGTCTCACCATCCTACCCATCCAC
>JALTMC010000756.1 GCA_027005175.1 Myxococcales bacterium | reverse complement strand
CTATATATCCACCTCGCGGTGTAACACCCAAACACTTATTGCTTTGACCACGGCGAATTAAAAGACCACGACGGCTCCATCGCTCCAGGCGCCACCGCCGACGAAAACTACAACGACCCAATACCCCACCGAGACGAGGACCTTTGTAAGTTAGGCAACGATAGCGACGATGAACGTAAGCTCGCAATGTTTTTGTTCGTGTCACACGAGTACCTGCTCGTGTCCCTCGAAAAAATCGAGCCCTTGTCGCTCTGCGGTATCTGGCTCTTGTCGCTCTGCGATACTTGTATCGTCGTCTTTTGTAACGAGTCGGAGTACTTCTGCGATAGTGAGCACTCCCTCTTCTGCGATAGCGAACTCTTCCTCTTCTGCGATAACGAGAGAGGGTACTTCGTCGAAGGCGTTGTGGACGAGGGTTTTTGTAGCGATGCCTCAAAACGCGAATTTTCTTGTGAGAGCGAGAGGGAACTCCTGGCTTGTTACCGAATGTTGGGTGTGCATTTCTGTGGGCGGGATGGTGACGATGTGCTCCGTGAATACGGATGGGACGTCGTCTCCCCAGACTTCGAAGTCGTCGTCTGTTGACAGCCCGTCTTGCTTGCGTTGAACGATGGTATCTGGAGCGTGTATAGGGCTTTTTGGCACCCAGAGTACTGTCTCTTTGGTCGCGCCATGCATTGGCTGCCTTTGTATCTTTCAACCAACACAGTTGGGTGCTATGTACAAACACAAAGGCACGGCATCCTGGTGTCTTAAAACAATCAACTCCACACCGACGGAGATTTCCCGATTTAAATAACTTGATGTTGTGTCCATGGATTGTCTTATTTCTCATGATGGTAAACGACGATTGTGACGACTTGGCTTGTGCGACGGTCCATAGGGGGAACGTTACTGTGAGTGCAAACAATCCATACAGCAAAATGCGTATCATGATATCTCCTTGGTTGGGACGAGAGGGCATCTCAAACTTCAACGTTGCGGGCTTGAAAAAGTTTTGATGAAAGAAAACTACTCTGATTGACTGCGATTTGCAAAACAGGACAAACCTCACAACAGGTGAGATTTGTCTTTGTCTCACCTGTTGTGAGGTTTGTCCTGGAGCTTTGGTTGCGGGCTTGGGACGATACGATGGGAGGACTTCTTTGGTTGGGGTGGAGATAGAGCCTGCAACATCTTGAGGAGAGGCGGATAGCCTGGTCGAAGTCGCAGACCTTGGGAGATGATCGCATACGCTTTTTGCTTTTGATTAAGTCTTAAGTAAGCCATCGCCATATACTGTGCGACTTGAGCGTCTGGCTGCCAGCGCATCGCTTGTTGAAAAGAGTGAAGAGCAGCTTTGGGTCTATTCTTGTTGAGGAGCAGTTGTGCTTTTTGAAACGAAACATGTATCGATGGAAAGTAAGACTCACTTTGAATCAGGAGATTCATCGCGTTGGGAGAACCAAGGTCTATCGCGATATCGGCGCGTGCAAAGAGCCGCTCTGCATGATAAGACTGCCACTGTACAAAGAGCACAAGAACCCATCCCCACAAGAAGAGAAAGCGAAGCCACCACGGGAGCGAACGTGAAGCCTGCCTGGACCACCAACGGGTGAGGGACAGCCTCCAAGCTTGCGTTGTCTCTGGTTTTCGGTTGATTGTCTGGGGCTCCAGATGGAGACTTTGGGTGCGAGCCGACCAAGCTAAGAGCCCCCAGCATGTGACAGCGATGGCCATGACCGGAGGGAGCTGGAGAGGAAAGTGTCCAGCCATTTGAATCGCGAGAGCCACAAACACCATCGCCAACCAAACACGTTCTCTCCACTGCAAGTTTTGTGCATTCCATAGGTGGTAAAGACCAAAGGAGAAGGCAACGATCCAAAGCAGTAGACCAATCCCTCCTCCTTCGATCAAGACCTCCATCCAGTCGTTGTGAAGGTTCAAGATGACCGTGTGCTGGGGGTCATGCTGGTAACGTGTCCCTCTGAGACAGCGGCCTCTGTAGGCTGGAAATGCCTGTCGAAAACACCCCCAGCCGGTGCCAAAGAGCCCTTCTTGTCGAAGCATTGGGGCGGCACATCGTACCAGGTGAGTTCGGGCGGAGATCCCACCCCAGCCCGTTGTGATATGACTCAGATTCTTCGTGGGAGAGAGCACAAACGAACCTCCCATCATAAGCACAACAAGAGCCAGAGAAAATCCTCCTTCACAACGGTTAGATTGGCGTCTTGCAAGAAGGGCTCGGTGTCCACATACACCAGAAACGATGACTTCTTCTTCACGGTACTCCGATGGACGTTTGGCAAGAAGGAGTATCCCACCAACCAGTAAGGCAACTCCACACGAGAGTAGCCCAAGGCGGGAGCCTGTCCAGAGTAAGGCGGGTAGAATGAACACGATCGTCCATTGATGACGTGCGCCCGCAACCAAACAAGCAGGGATACCAACAGCAAGAAAGGCACTCAGATGATTGGGGTTTCCAAACAATCCCTCGGCGAGAGACGTGCTTGCCAGTGATAGGGGCAAGTATGAAGGGAGCCAGCGATGGAAATAGACCCACAACGCCATCCCAACCAAACTCCATGTGATGGCACGAAGCAGTATACGAGGAGTTGCAGTATGAGGTAGCTGGGAGTTATGAGGTAGCTGGGAGTTATGAGGTAGCTGCTCTGGAACGCTCTCTTTGGTCGTAGTGCTCTCTTTGGTCGTAGTGCTCTCTTCTTGTTCTATACTGGGTTGTTCTATCTTGGATTGCTCCGTTTCTTCCATGGGTTCGGTCGGAAGTGCAGTTTGGAGCAAATACCACCAGAATAGGAGTCCGATGGCTTGTGTCCATGGTTGCCACCACAGCAACATCTCTGTGCCGCGCCACCACGTTGGTAGAAAGCACAAAAATACGGCACTCAGGCTCCAGAACAGGCGCATGTCGAACTGGTCTCGAAGCAAAGCGAGTGTAGATAAGCCTGTAAGGGCAAGTATCCAAGCAAAATGCTTGGTCTTGAGGACATCAAATGCACCGGTGTCATAAGCAAAGGGCAAAAGCAGCAGTGTTCCTGCCAGCAACCATCGATTGATCTGGAACGTATATCTTTTGGGTCTTTGCATCTCAATTTAAGCTTTGCTTGCTCTGAGCAGAAAAAAACTCTTATGTTGTGGGTGTGGAAACCCCCTCCAGGCTCTTCTACAGCGAGAGCGATGCGCGATTGCACAGGCAGCCCATAGGGGTGAAACCGTAGGCTGAATCAAGCGGGTTTGATGGGGGGAGTTGACCACGCATCACATGAATCATCCAGACCCAACGTTAGCAATACTTTGAGCCATCTGCAATAAGGCTTGTTATTCTCGTGTGAAAGCCGAGTCTTTTGCTTTGGAAACAATGTTTTCCTGTGAGGAAACAATTTTGCCTTGCAATGGGGAATAATTCCGTGTGAGATACAGTTTGCACCAGAGCATTCCGCAATCGATTGGTTTTGAGTTTCTTTACCCAAACAAGGAGAATTCTATGTTTAGAACCGTTACACGTACATTGTTTGTTGCAGGTGTTGTGGCACTTTTTGCAATGCCATCTTTGGCAGAGGCCAAGAAGACTTTTCATGTTGACAATGCCCACTCTCAGGTCATCTTCAGTGTGAAGCATCTGGGAGCTGGTTTGTTTTATGGTCAGTTCTTGAAAGTCAGTGGTCAGCTTGTTTTGAATGGTCGAAGCAAGTCTACTCTTTCTGTGAAAGTCAAAGCAGGTAGTGTCTTTACGAACAGTAAGAAGCGCGACAAGCATCTGCGTGGTCCCGACTTTTTCAATGCCAAGCAGTTTCCCATCATCTCCTTTAAAAGTACGAAGATATACAAGCTGGCATTTGGTCGTTATCGTGCGTATGGGATCCTTTCTTTCCATGGCGTGAAGAAGAAGATTAAACTTTTCTTTAAGGTGACGAAAGAGGTCAAGGATCCTTGGGGCAATACCCGGATTGGTGCTTTGGCTTCCATTTCCATCAAACGCAAAGCATACGGCTTGAAGTATATGCCCAAAGGATTGGGTAACAAGGTCAAGCTGATCATTAGCCTTGAGTTGATCAAATCCAAAAAATAAAGAACACCCGACTTTTTGACTCAACAGAGGAGTATCTTTGTTGAGTGCGGAAAAACTGTTTGCGTTTACCTGTGTCGTTGGTCTCATCTCCCTTCCCGCCCTTTTTTCTCTTTGACTGCCCATTAAAAAACAGCAAAAAATCGATTGGGATTGCTTCAGAATTTCATCGGAGATCCGTCTTCTCTCTGTTGTGAAAAGAGGTGAACATGGTTTCTTGATCTATTAATCTGTTTCTTTTCAAATGGGTGGCGTGCCATGATTGGAGATATTGATAGAGTGACAAGGTCTCAATGGCATGTTTTTTTTCTGACAAACATAGGGGGTGTCTCTCATGTCGGAGTCTCTTTTTGAACAGCTCGGTGGTGCTCCTGCGGTAGATGCAGCGGTTGATATCTTTTACAGAAGAGTACTGACAGACGACAGCATCCGTCATTTTTTTGATGATACGGATATGGACGCACAGCGAGCCAAGCAAAAGTCCTTTTTGACAATGGCCTTTGCTGGGCCAAACACTTACACAGGTGCGGATATGCGAACGGCTCATGCAAAGCTTGTGGAGAGGGGCCTGAATGACAGTCACTTTGATGCTGTGGCAGGTCATCTTGCTGCGACATTGGCTGAATTAAAAGTACCACAAGGCCTGATTGATCAAGTCATGGCCATCGCTGGTTCAACACGTGAAGATGTATTGGGTCGATAAAAGTGCCAAAAATCACATTACAAGAAAAGACCTATCTTTTTGAGGAAGGGGAGACTGTTCTCGATGCATTGCTTCGGCATGAGGTTGAGATCTCTCATTCTTGCAAAGCAGGTGTTTGTCATACATGTCTGCTCAAACAACAGGCGGGTGAGGTTCCAGCAGAGGATCAGGTGGGCCTCAAAGATACGCTTAAGGCGCAGAACTACTTTCTCGCTTGTACTCGTCGGCCGACGTCGGATCTCTCCATCGCGCTTCCTGTGGACGCACACCTTTTTTCACCGGCGATGGTGGTCGAGAAGACGGCACTTAGCGCACAAGTGTGTCGTCTTCTGTTGGAGCCGACAACTCCTTTGTATTACCATTCTGGCCAATATATCAACGTGCGTCGTTCGGATGGATTGTCTCGCAGTTACTCTCTCGCCAGTGTTCCCAGGGTGGACTCTTTTGTGGAGCTTCATATCAAGCGAATGCAAAATGGGAAGATGAGTAACTGGATTCACGACGAACTGGAAGCTGGTGATATGCTTGAGATTCAAGGTCCTCAAGGCGATGCTTTTTATATCTCTGGGCAACCGGAGCAAAAGATGTTATTAATTGCTACAGGGACGGGGCTGGCTCCAGTGTGGGGGATCATCCGAGATGCATTGCATAGCAAGCACTCTGGTCCCATTTGGCTGTATCATGGAGATCGGCATCCCGACGGGCTTTACGGGCATTCCGCTCTCACGGCTCTTTCGGAAGAACATCGAAACTTTCACTATGTCCCTTGTGTTTCTGGTGATGATGCTTCTTCCGGAGTTCGAAAGCAACGTGCGAATGTGGCTGCTCTTAAAGAACATCCCGACTTGGCAGGAGTGAGAGTCTTTTTGTGTGGGAATCCTCCCATGGTAAACTCCACAAGAAAAAAGGTCTACTTACAAGGTGCCAACCTTCAAGATATTTATGCAGATCCTTTTTATCTTAAAAATTTACGTAAAGAACCTCGCACATAAAGATACTCTTTGTTGTAAGGTTCTGCTTGTCTCTTGGCAAAGCAAATGAATCAAAAACAAAGAACCAGCGCATCTACCTCTTTTTCCTTGGGTCGCAATGCCTTTCAAAAAGGGGTGAATCAACTCACCCTGTTAGGGATTCTTTTGTCCTTTCTCGCTGGTGTTTTGGTTGCTGGCCTTGTGGATTTTTGGCTTCTTCCTCCAATCCCACCTTCTTTCTTTCGCGCTTTGGGTTCTCCTCTTCTTCTGTTTTGTGTCAGTGTTCTCGCTCTTGTTGGATGGGGAGCTTGGCTAGTATGGCGTCAATGGAAACAGAGTCAAGAGTGGTTTGCCACACTCGATGAAAATTATAGCTTTCTTGAGACAGCCTTTGAACATCCAGGCTTACTTCTTGTTGTGTTGGACAAAGAGGGGCGTATCAGGCATTTTAATCAGGCATGTGAAGAGCTGACCCAATACCGTGCTGAAGAGATCGGTGGTCAGTTTCTTTGGCAGCACTTGTTACTCCCAGAAGAGCGTGATGCTGTGTCTCAGGTTTCTCAGCTTCTGTTTTCATCAGATGTTGGGAGGTATACAAACCACTGGATTGCCAAGGATGGAGGGCGATATTTGATTGACTGGTACAATACTCCAGTGAAGGGGGAAGATGGGGAGCTCAACTATATCATCAGCATTGGTATCGATGTTACAGAGCAGAAGAGGCTGGAGGTCGAACTTAAGTATAGAGAGGAAGCTCACTCTCATGCGGAAAGAATTGCTCATATCGGTTCCTGGGATTGGGATCTTTTGGTCGGAACCTTGCATTGGACAGATGAGATCTATCGTATCTTTGGGTGGGAGCCAAACTCATGTACTGCAAATTATGATGCCTTTTTAGAGGCCATCCACCCTTACGATCGTCAGATTGTTACCCAAGCCGTGAGTGCCTCACTGGAGAGCCCAGAAACCCCTTACGATATCGAATATCGTGTCCTCTTACCCAACCAATCCATACGTGTCATTCACGAACGAGGTCGGGTGTTTTGTGATGAAGAGAACCAGCCTGTTCGTATTGTTGGTACTGTTCATGATATCACAGCACAAAAAAAAGACCAGAACGAGATTCAGCGTCTCGCCTCCATTGTAAAATACTCAAGGGATTTTATTGGCATTACAGATGCAGCAGGACATGCTTTGTTTCTTAATGAGCCTGGGCAAGAGTTGGTGGGAAGCAAGAAACGCGGGCATCTTGCTCCACCAAAGCTCTCTGACTTTTTGGCAGGGGAGGAGAGAGAACTCCTGATGCAGAAGCTTCTGCACCAAGTGGTTCATGAGGGCCGATGGGCTGGGGAAATTGACTTTCGTCACGTGGTCAGTCAGGAGCCGATTCCTGTCTGGCTTGAACTCTTTCGTATTGATGATTCGAGTACTGGAGAACTGATTAATCTCGGGGTTGTGGCTCGTGATATGCGGGAGTCCAAGCGAGTGGAAGCAGAACTGGGGAAACATCGGGAGCATCTCGAAAAGCTTGTACAGGAACGCACTCTGGCTTTGGAGACCGCACAAGAAGAGCTGGTCCTTCGTGAACGTATGGCTACTTTAGGGCAGATCACCGCCACAGTCAGCCATGAATTGCGTAATCCTTTGGGAGCGATGCGCCTCGCGCTTTATATTTTAGAGAGAGAAAAAGTCGACTACAGTGAGCAAGGAAAAAAAGCACTCTCTCAACTGACACGAAATATCGCACGTTGCGACCACATCATTGAAGAGTTGTTGGACTATACTCGTATTCACAATCTTCAGTGCCAAGAGTTGGATTTTGACTCCTGGCTCGTACAAATCCTTGAGGAGCAACCTATTCCTGCGAGCATCAGGATTGAACATCATCTTCAGTTGGAACAGAAGCTTGTCTCTTTTGACCCCAACCGCCTCCGCCGAGTTGTGATCAATGTTTATGAGAATGCCTGTCAGGCTCTGGAAGAAGTGAAGAAGAAAAGAGAGGATACAGAGCCACTCAAGCTGAAGATCAAAACATATTCTCAGGATATGCGAATCTGGTTTGAGTTTTCCGATAACGGTCCGGGAATTCCCGAAGATATCATCCTCTTGATCTTTGAGCCTCTCTACAGTACCAAAAACTTTGGTGTTGGCCTGGGCTTGCCTGTCGTCAAGCAGATTATGGAAAAGCACAACGGCGGTGTTGAGGTTGTCAGCCCACAAGGACTCGGGACTACAGTAAAACTATGGTTGCCTGAAACTCCTTGTACTTCGACACGACTCTAGGTAACTCTCTGTTCTTCTTTCAGAATCGATAATGCGTGGACCTTGCTCACCATTCTCCTCCATGATGCCTTTGTAAGAAAATTTCATGTTGACGGCCTACCTTGTAAGTGGTAGAGTGAATATTTCCTCATAGAATGTGTCCCAAATAGGGTTAAACACTGCTGCTTTGTTGTATAGAGCAGGTGTAAGGTGTCGTGGAGTGAGGAAGAAATCCTTATCAGGATGTGTGCCACATGAACTTTTTTCTGAGAATCTACTACTATGCGAAACCAACGGGAACTGGCCGATAAGGGAGAGTTTCTTTACGAACTATTTGAGCATTTGGATGATGTCTTTTGGCTGGCCTCGGCGGCCCACCTGGGACTCCATTATGTGAGTCCCTCAGTAGAGACTATGTTTGGTGTTTCTGTGGATGAGTTGTACTCCAACTCTGTGCTTTTGTTGTCGAGCATTCATCCCCGAGACAAAGAGGATGTTGTTGAAAGAATTACGTCCCAACGAGAAACCAATCAATTTCGGCATCCTTTTGAGTTGATATGCCGGATCTTGCATACAGATGGCTCGATTCGCCATATCTGGACAAGGTGTTTTCCAAGCTTCGATTCCAACGGTGAAGTTCGTGCCCTTGCAGGTCTCTCTACGGATATTTCTGAACTGATTCAGACGAAAGAGGAACTCGCTCGGTCGTGTCTGTGTTTGGAGAGGCGAGTCCGAGAGAATACAGCAGAGCTTGAGTTTGCCAACAATGAGCTACAGCAACAAATTATGCAGCGGGCCTATATTGAAAGAGCCCATCGTCAGAGTGAAGCGAACCTCCGGTCTCTGGCCGAAAATATCAATGATGGTATTCTCGTAATCTTGGATGAGAGGCTCGTTTATGCCAATCCCCGAGCGAGTACGATGCTCGGCTACCCTCTCCCTACGCTGCTGACTCTTGCGCCAGAGAAATTATTTCTTTGCAGAGACTGGAAGCAGCATGAGAAAACGCGGAACACACCTGCCCTGCCTTGGGAGACAGAGTTTTGCACTGCGGATGGCCGACTTTTGCCCGTTGAGGTTAGTATGGCCCGCGCCGAGTGGCAGGGGAAAGATGCCGACTTTCTCGTGTTTCGAGACATTACGGCACGCAAGGAAGCAGAAGCGATATTGCGACAAACGATGAAAGATCTGGATCACGCTCGACAACAGTTGCTCGCAGAAAATATATATCTACAAGAGAGGCTGCAACAACATCTGACCACAGAGATGATTGGTCTGCATGGTGGCCTGCGTGCTGTTCACGAGAGCATTCAACTCGTAGCACCGATCGATACAACAGTGTTACTTCTTGGGGAGACAGGGACTGGCAAAGAACTGCTCGCACAGTTGGTTCACCAAACAAGCTTGCGTAAGGATAAGCCCTTTATTAAGGTCAACTGTGCTGCGATCGCAGAGTCCCTCGTGGAAAGCGAGATGTTTGGCCATGAAAAAGGGGCTTTTACGGGAGCGACCACGGAACGCCAGGGGCGCTTTGAACTCGCAGATGGTGGGACGATCTTTCTTGATGAAGTGGGTGAAATGCCTCTTCCCGTTCAAGCAAAGCTGCTGCGTGTTCTGCAAGATGGTGAGTTTGAAAGAGTCGGCGGTAGTCAGACGATCCGTGTGAATGTGCGAGTCATCGCCGCGACCAATCGCGATCTGGAGGAGGCTGTTCAGCAGGGACATTTTCGTAAAGACCTCTTCTTCCGCCTGCATGTCTTTCCTATCCGGATTCCAGCGTTGCGCGATCGCAAACAAGATCTACCTGAGCTTGTGGAGTACTTTGTCAAACACTTCAGTGAGCGAATGAGGCGTCGTATCGAAATCATTCCTCCAGAAGCACTTCATGCTTTTTTACAGCACTCCTGGCCCGGCAACGTTAGAGAACTCAAGAATGTTATTGAGCGTGCTGTGATCTGGTCGAAAGGACCCGAACTCTCATGGCAAGAGGCGCTTGGGAATACTCCTTCCGATTCGAAACAAACTGTGGAGCGACTCTCTCTTGAAGAGGTTGAGAAACAACATATTTTAAATACTCTCAGAATAACGAATTGGGTCATTCAGGGGAGCGATGGTGCCGCTTCAATCCTTGGATTAAATCCCAGCACACTGCGCTCCAAAATGAAAAAACTGGGCCTCTCCCGCCCTAAATAAGGTCTCTTCCTTAAAATCTCACCCATCGTTGAGTGACGCTGTTGAATATGGCCTGAATGCCATATGTCCGTTCAACTTCTTTGACGTCCCACCCATTGCTGTGTGAAGCTTCTCCCCCCCTGATCGTGGGACCCGTAGCGTTCACAGAACAAAGTTCAAGTGGGGGAGGCCGCCGATGATTCGAACCTTGAAAGTACTCTGATCCGATCCTGCTTGCTGTTGTGGGAACGTAGATATCCCTGTTACTTTTTGGCTTCGAAGCACATCGCTGTTCGCGGATCTTCTTCACGACATGGATCATCTGCTCGCGGATCTTCTCCACATCACGACATCGACCATCTGCTTGTGGAGCTTTTGTCAACGATACCATGCGCCACCACACCACGATATTTCAATGGTATGATGAGTTTTGTGTAAGTTGCTGAAAAAAGAAGATTATGGTGTTTTTGTGGCGTGAGGGAAGGCGTGATATTTCATGCTGCCCATGGAAGTAGAAGTTTACTGGATCGTATGTAGCTCTAGGAACTCGAACTGCTTTTTTATATTTGATAGATCTGGAATAAGATTTGCTTCGTGAGTTCGGTGCTGCGTTTTTTCTCCTCCACTACATAAGTTCTCCCTCACCCATTGAGTGTATGTTTTACTTGTATTGTCTGATACAATTTTAAGGATTTGTTGAAATATGATTCCTACATGGAAATATGACAACTTCTTTTTTAGAAGAAGATGAACTTGTTTATCTATTTGAATATAATCTACTTGTTAGAATTTTGATGCTCTTGTATTACTCCTGTTATTCCTGTTTTTTCTATTTTTTGTGCTAATTTTCGATGACGATTTTTTCTGAAAAGTCTTTGAATAAACAAATAGTTGTGTTATGTTTTGCGGCTCAAGTTTTTTATTTTTGTTTTTGCTTCAGAAAAATGTTATTACATCCGTTATATGATAGTAAGAACAGTGTGGT
>JALTMC010000755.1 GCA_027005175.1 Myxococcales bacterium | reverse complement strand
CCCAAACTCAAACCGCTGAGGTGTGACATGAAACAAGAATCTTCTCCAACCCCACCCACATCCCGAGACCAAGAGCCTCAACTCTCTCGACAGAGACGAAAGCTTTGGCTAGGATTGTTTCTTCTTTCTTTGCTTATCGTTGCCGGTAGTTTCCTGCGTTATAAGGGTAGAAGAAAGATGGGTCAATCTTCTGTGAAGGATCTACCCATGGGCTGTGGTGGTTCAGTGAAAGCCCCTACTTCGACTTCATTGAGCAAGAAGTCTCAATCTTTGAGTGATACCTCTCTGTCAATAAAAAGTACTTCTCTATCAACAATGAACTCTATCGTCTCTCAGGCTCCTCTTGATGGTTCTCGAAGCGAGCGAACCGTTGAGTTTAAGGAAAGCAATGTTGACGAAGACAAAGCGTTGACCGTAGGTGTTGCACCCGTTAAGGGAGAGAGTGTTGTGCTGACCCAAAGGCTTCGTTTTCTCGGGAAGAACTCCATTCATAGTGCCTACTTAAGGTTAAATGGGCTGCTTATCCCCGCTCGCTATGACTTTGCCCAAAAGAAGCTTATCGCTCCTCTCATCCACGGAACACATATCCAAGTAGGTATTCAAGATGGAACCTTTGCAGTGATGCATGACAGTGGTCGATGGCAGTACCGCCCGATTGTATTTCGATATACAGGTCCTCCCAAGACAGGGACAACCAGTCTACAGAATTCGACAAGCTCAACGACACCTATTCTTTTGCTGAGTGCTCACAATAATTTTGTGAAGAACCAAAAGAAAATATTCCTTGTTTCATCAGACAGCTACAGGCGAGCCCGTTATTTGAGTAATTTACAAGAAGCACCATTCACTTGTGAGGCTCCCGCGTGCAGCAAGCAAGTGGATGGAACAATGGTACGAGGCGAACTCGCAAGATTGCAAGACAAAATAACCAAAAACGGAAAAGTAAGCCTCGATCAGCAAACCATGCCCCGCAATGGTTTGAGTTCTGCCGCCATTGGTGAGATCGCAACATACACCCTATCTCTGGAGAACCGCAAAGGTCCTTGTTCAGAAGCTGAAAAGAGTAAGATTCTCGATAAAATCAGAGAGTTATCTGCCCAAAAAGCGAAGCTTGAACAAGAGCAAAGCGACCTTCAGAAAGAGATTGAAAAGGAAAAACTACGAAGTAATTTGGCCATCAATGCAGCTCAAGGACTGGTCGATGCAGCACAATTGGAGCAGGACAAAAAAACACAAGCTGTCAGCAACGCCAATGCCCTATTACAATCCGAGCGGGTGAGTTGCAATAGCTTTTATTCAACTTTTCCAGGTGCAAGTGTAACTCCTACAGGTTTTTTTACGGGAAATGACAACAACATGACCTCTCCTACTGGGGGGATGGTACATCTCACGGATGGCAACGCCTTTGCCGCAGCACTAAGCGACCCTCAATACCAAAAGAAAATGGATCAGTGTAGGGTACAGATCAAGGATCTTGCCAGCAAAGTTCAAAATGCAAAGAAAGATGAATTCGATGCCGAACAGAAAACAAAGAAGGCCCAAAAGACACTTGAGGACCTGATCAAAAGTCAGCAAAAGAGCCTCGCTCAGTTAAACAAAAAATCCAAAGAGATCCAAGAAGAGATCGATCTCATCGACCAACTGCTTGCTCTCCTTCAAAAGGAAGCTGAGCGATGCAAGGTTGAGATTGATTTGGAAAAAGAAAGAGTCAAACAAGAAAAAAGGCTAGCACAAATACGACAACAGCAAGCAACAGAAGAGGAAAGAAAGAAAAAGGCAGCAGAGAGAGAACAAGCCAGAGCCGCCAAAGAAAAAGAACGGCAAGAAAGTTTGGCAGAGAGGCTCAAGAAAAAAGCAAAGCCAGCCCCCAAACTTGCCCAACCGATAAACCCTTCCGACGATCAGCTCAAATATCAGGCCCAACGAGTTTTCCGCGCACTCAACATCGTCAATCTAACATCAGCCAATCCTTGTGATTGTATTGGCTTGGGGTTGCGAGCTGCTTATGATAAAAACTCTGTAACGCAAGATATCCTGGGCCAGCTAGCTGTCGAAGTGCTCTTCGCTCCCTTTGAGGCACTGCAAGTAAGTCGCTCCATTCAAGTGGGCCTTGGCGTTGCCAAAGCCATCGGAAAATCTGTCTATGGCGCAGACATCACAGAGGAATTGGCTCAAAGTCTTTTCAGTAACTTCGCATCCGAACTCTTTCCAATGCTTGTTGGAGATGAACTTGGAGATAGGTTAGAGAAACTAGCCTCCGAAGGCCTAAGTAAGCTGATGGAAAAAGAGGGGGTGAAGCTACTTGTATGGGATGGTGAGTACAAGTATAAAGTTTGTGGTAGAAAGAAAGTAACCACTGTTCGAGTCCACCTTTTTTTCAACCCCAATACAGGATGGGTTTCTATCCTAATAAAAACATCCAAATGTCCTCCTGTCTTTATCAAATACCAAGTCAACGAGGATGGGGTATCTAAAGGTAATGAGGTAATCGAAGTTATCAAACGCTGATCAACAGCAGCACTTCCCATAGAACCCCCGCGATGCGGATTTGACTCTCTAGACAACACCTCGATCCCTGAGGCACAGCCTTGACAATGTCCAAGGCCAAAGCCGATGAGACCCTTCCTTCCACAAAATGCATCAAATACCAAAGGTAGGCTGTGCAGCCAAAGGTAGGCTGTGCAGCCACAGGAAAGAGGGTGGACAGGCTTGGGGAAAATCTGATATCATGCTGAATATTTGTATTTTCTAAGTAATTTCCCATAGGAAGCGTTGAGAAGGAAGCGGTCAAAGAGCCGCAGAGATAGCGAAGCAACGGAGGATGTGATGATCGGAATGTATCGCAGTATCCAGAAGCATTGGGATGCATTTCCCTGGCTGATGGCATTGTTGTTAGGGCTTGTGGCTTGCGAAGGTCCACAC
>JALTMC010000754.1:5052-11226 GCA_027005175.1 Myxococcales bacterium | reverse complement strand
AGTAGTTGGTGGTCGCAGCCACTGTCAGTCCAGCGCGGGGTGGTTCACGGCATGAGACACACCCTGGTCTTGTGTCGGATCTGGCATGTCCACCACTGACTCCTGGACGTGTTTTTGCCCACCGTGATCACCGTAAAGCACCTGCTCGTTGGTGTCGTCGGCCTAGGCCAATTCCACTTCCTTTACACTTGTGGGATACCTTTCTCCTGGGTGTCCGTATCCCAGACACTTAAAAGCGGAGAAAACCTCCTTGCGGAGATGACCGGCAACGAGCCGAAGCCCGCAAATCCCGGTCAGGAAGCCTACGTGATAGGTTGTCTGTTCTTTTGTTATAGAGCATGGATGCAAAAACATGTGATGTCTCATCTCCCTAGTATCTACTACTCTTCTCTGGAGAAATCAAGTCTTCGTTGAAACTTCTTTTTCTTGCTGTTGTTCAAATCGGTCTTAGATTGTTGCAACCTGACCAGGGAGGTTCTTTATGGTAAAGCGATTCAAGGTCCCGGTTTCTATGGAAAAGGCATCGATTGTCTCACCAGAGAAGCCGTTTGTTGCACAAGGCAACTTTGTGTCACCCGATCCCGATGATCCTGTTGCGTCTGACAGTGTGCTCACCACACAAGTTTCGGTGAACGCGGGGTCTTCTGCTGATGTCGAAACCTTTCAGTTGCGACCCGAGGATATAGAGATCTGGAATCCAAGCCAGCACCCGATGGACGCTGAGGTTGTCTTCTACGAACCAGGTTCAAAGCTTGTCTACGAACAACGCCATGACCTGACGCCCATTGTTGCTCGTTTTGTCGGAGCGTTGATACTAGGCTGGTTAATCGGACTGTTTTTTAAAGAGATACAGTGGAGTGTCATCACAGCCTTGTCCCTTGTTGGGGTTGTGGAGCTGCTTCGTTGGAAAACAGGCCGCTATGAGTCGATCCGGTGGGAATGGGACTGGCACAGGCAGTCGTTGCGGGAGATCGCAGGGGAAGATAGATTTGAGTACAAGTTTTCTGAGATCAGAGAGATCATACTCAAACTGACAAAGCTTGAGCACAAATGGTCATCAGCGTTGTCTGGAAACCATCGACGAAATCGATTTTATAGCTTCAATGCACATACTCTTATCTCTGGCCCGGAAGATGATGTTTTTGAAGTGGCACGCACAGGCTATTTGCAACAGCATCCCGACGAGGTCAAATACCTCGGACTTTGCTTCGCTTTTATGCTAGCCCAAGAACTCAATGTCCCGCTTCGTATTCAAGAACTACCGAGCCCTGATTAACATCCTCCTCCATCCCATTCGGGCTAACACCCTATCGATTCTGGTTTCGAGGAGGAGTTTTACGTGATACACACAGCCTCTTTCTGCCGGTCCACTTTCGTCGAGACTTGCGTACTTCTTGTTTTCGTCTCACTCTTTCGTCCAGTGATAGCGTACTTCTTATCGGTCTATTTTCGCCGAATCTTGTGAAGGGACTTGTTGAACTGTGAGGTTGTGAGACGTTTCTCTTGGTTGCCTATCACGATGGCATAGTTGCGTCCTACAACTACAGTGACACGGCGACCCAGGGCAAAGAATTTTCGCAGGTTGGGTCGTTTGCTAAGGAGCTTGAAGTAGAGAGCGCTCATATACTTAAGTCGCAGTACTTTCATTGAGGATTTGTACTTGCTATCGACCCAGCCACCGCGTTTCCAGACAAACAATCTTCCACGAACAAAGCGAGTGATATTGGAGCGACCCATCACTTTGTTCCTCTTCATTTTTTTGATGATTCGACTGTTGTCAACGGCCTTTTGCCCTGACTCTTTGCGTAGATCATCCAAGGACATTCTCTTGCGAGGAGCATATCCTCCCAAAGGAGATAGCCCTCTTTCTGGGGCAGCAGCGGGCCTGTCTGTGGCTGATCTATCAGAAGAACCAAGGTTGGATTGTGGGCGGCGGCGAAAAGCGATAGAAGGCTTCAAACGACGGCTTCGTCGTCGGAAATGTCGGTTGGAACGTGTTCTTCCTCGGAATCCTTTCATGAGCATCGGGCGTCGGGCGATGGTGCTGGGTGGGCGGAGGCGCCACTCATCTTTCTTTTCAACAACAAGGTAGGACGTATAAGGAGTGACGATGCCAAACTTTTTGGACAATCGAATGATCTCGTTACGCAGCTCGGGGTTGCTTCCTTTGAGGCGGATATGATCCAGTAGGTAAGCCACCTTACGATTGGCCCACAAACGCGAGACAAAGCTGTGTTTGCTGGACACTTTGGGGAATGTTGTCTCAAACACAAATCGTTTGCGTTTGCCATTGATGGAGCCTTTCAGGGTGATCGCTACAGAGCCTTTTCCTCGGTAACGACCAAACACAGCAAGCTGACCACCGCGAAACAGGTCGGGGATCTGTTTGGGATACATATCAGTCAGTCGAATACCATGACCTACTGACAGTCGAATATTGCTCAATACGGGGTAGCGAACTTTGTCATAGAATGTTGAGATACGTTGTGTGATCTCTTTGTTGGGTTTGACATAATCACCTGTACCACCGGTGAGTTGAGCCATCTTGTCGAGTAACTTCGTGTTGATGTTGTTGCCGATGCCAAAGGTATACACACGAGCTTTGTGGCGGTTGCTTTTCTTGCTGTTTTTGACTATCCGTGATGGGGTGGTTTCACCGATCGTTGGGTGTCCATCTGTGATAAAGACGACAAGACTCACACCATCGCCTTTGGGTTTTTGGCTCAGAGCTAGCTTCATCGCATGATTGATAGCTGTTCCGCCTGCAGCTTCCATGCGTTTTACGAATCGCTGTGCCTTGTTGATTCGGCCACGAGTGGCCTTTTGCAGACCTTTAAACAGAGCTTCTACATCTGTGGAGAAACGAATCACATTGAAATGGTCTTTGGGATTGAGTTTACCCAAACAAACTCGAAGTGCTCGCTTCGCCCACTTCATCTTGGCTCCCGACATCGAGCCTGATGTATCGAGAACAAAAGTGATGTTCTTTCCGGACAGTTCTTTGGAACCGTACGATACTTTCGGCGTCAACATCATCAAAAAGTAGCCGTCTTTACCGCCCTGTTTGTGACTGAGCAGGTTGAGGCCCAAGTCTTTTTGAGAGACGGAGTAATACAAAACAAAGTCGCGATTTAAGAGGGCCTGGTTCTTTTCAAATCCAACGATGGCGCGGTGGTCACCTTTGCGTGCCAGAGAGACTTTGTGTGTGGGAGAGTAGATATTTTTCAGAGGAGTCTTGCTTTTCAACTCGACGGACATGGTAAAATCACGAGACGTACGACGTGCCCTGTGACGTGTTTTGAGTGGATAGACAAAGCGATGCAATCCACCTGAATAGGGTACCATCTGGGTGAAGGATATCTTGATGCGCTGCTCCCCTCGTCGAGGAATGGGGAAGATTCGAGCACGAAACAAACGACCCCCCATATACTCCAACAGGCCAGGGTCCTTCATTCGGCGAACAATCGATTGGTAAATCGCTTGGGCGCGATTTTTCTTTAAGATCACTCCACGCTTGGGCTTGCCATTAATATACAAGACAAAGTTTGAGATGGTTGCCCCCGGTGGGAGCGGAAATATATAGGTCGCCTCCAGGATTCGGTTGGTGTGATTTTTAAACACCTGCGACACCGTTGTGTGGGCGGCGCGATCTTGTATCTTTACCTGTACACGGTGATGTTTGATCGACAGAGGAGCAATATTTCGCTGGGTGGGGATCAACATCCCTTGTGCCCAAGAGATGTTGGGAGAAAATAAGCCTATCCCCAACAAACCGAACATACAAATCTTGGTGAAGTGACACCACAATAATCCTGCTTGCCTCATCGCTCTTTTCCTCTCTACCGTTTGAGTTTGGAGTGATATCCCGTTGGACCACACATCTTCGTTCGTGTTCCAATCTGCCTGTTATGGAGGGTGTATACGCAGTAACATAGACAACGATCTAGGGAAAGTTGAAAAAGGGGTGAGAAAGTTTTAAGCGGGACTGGTGATGAACGCTATTCTGCTATGACCTCGCACAACGCGAGTAAACCGGCTGAAACTTCTTTGATGATTTGTCTGGCTTCATCCATGGAAGGTTGGAACTCTCGGCCTGTTTCGATGGTGTAGGAGTAGAGTTTGGTTGCGTCTGCGGATTGAAAGGTTCGAGTATAAGGATAATCCCCGGCTGTTCCTGTGGTGGGGTATAAATCAGCGGAGGGACCGAGGGAATATTCACGGCCACGTACGGCAGTGATGGCGTTTTGAATACGCTCTCCTGTTGCGACATACCAAGCCAGATCATCCGTGGGAATATACTCTTTGTATCGGTCGTCACCGAGAGTTCCGCGTATACCATCAAACGTTGTGTTCTTGAAATTCATCTCAGGCTGATTGGATTGGACATCGTCGTCACCCCAAGGATACATAATCAACTCCGAGTAAGAATGAACATCCACCACACACATTAAGTTGGTATAGGTATCGATGATATGCTTTATGTTTCTGCTCTCGGGTTCGGAGAAGGCCGCTTCCCCTTTGTAGATGTCTGAACATGAACTCGTGCTGGTGCCAATGCCACTGGACCACAGAAAGTCAAAATTGCGATTTAAGTCCACTCCCGTGCAGAGCATCCCCGGGTTGGGGTTGAGGTTTTTTCGCCACATCCAATTGCCGCTCAAGACATAGTTGCGACCATCGGGGTTGACCAGTGGAGTAATGAACAAATCGACTCGCTCCAAGATGGCTTGAATACGCGCTGCCGAGAAACGTATACCTTCCAGTGTGATCTCTTCTTTGGCTCGGTAGGCTCGGCATAACTCTCGTGCCAAAAAGACCAAAAGGTCGGGATTCACCAGCTCTCTTGCGTGAGCACCGCCAACGATCAATAATCCAGGTCTTGGAGTCTCGGAAGGGATACCCAATCGCAACATTCGACATCGTCGATTCTGATGTGTTTTATGAGGCAGCTCAACAATGGAGCAAAGTGTTGGATACGTTTGGGCCAAGAGGTCGATAGCTTGATCGATCTCTTGGACAGACAGGTACTTGTCCGATGCGATGTCATCCAAACTTTCAAAACTCTTCTCGGTCTGCTTCAACGCAGTTGTATTCATATGAGTTCGTCGAACCATCACGCGGTAGCCTTGTTGATGCAGATCTTCAATCTCTTCTCGCTTCAACAGGCCATCCACAGACCAACGTTGGGAGGCTCTCGCTTTGACCGTGCTCCGAAAGATCTCCAGCCCCTGTTCTCTCAACGCAATTATTTGTTCCCGATTCTCCGCCGTTATCGTAACCCAATGACGCTGTGGCATTCTGTCTCTCCTGTTCTCGAACGAAAACAATTCGTCTCTGTTTTTTTAGAATGGCTTGGAATGACTCTTCTTGCAAGGCTGTGCCTCCCGAAAATCTATACATGAGATTGTTGGATGGATAAATAGGAAGGACTGTTCCGTCAAGCTTGATGTCAATGCGCGAAAAAGGCTCTCATCCATAGGGGAGGTTGGGACGTCTTATGTCGGCAGGGAGTCTTTGTCTCCTCGAAAAAAGGCTCCGGGAAAGGCTGCGTGAGGAGAGGTTTGAGGGATCTGGGAGACTTCGGCAGCACAGACTTTGTATTCGGCTGTTCCTGTGAGGGAGTCCCCTTCATCTACGGTGAGAAGGTTGGCTCGGGCTTCCGCAAAATGAAAGGGCATCCAAATACAGCCAGGGCGGACCTGCCGGGAGTATAGGGCACGGCATTGGATGGCTCCTCGACGAGAGCGGACCTCTACTCGGTCTCCATCGGAGATCCCTCGACGTTTGGCATCGCGAGGGTGCATCTCTACAAAGGCTTCTGGTTGCTTGGCGGTCAGGCCTGGGTTGCGGCGTGTTTGGGTGGCTGCATTATAATGATAGAGGGTGCGGCCTGTAGAGAGGATTAAAGAGTACTCTGGGTCAGCCTGTTCTGCGGAGGGCTTGTAGTGAACCACCTGGAAAAGCCCCTTGCCTCGTAAGATCTTGCCTTCGTGGAGAAACGTTGTTCCAGGGTCTTTCGGTGAGGTGCAAGGCCACTGTAAGCCGCCCTCTTGCTCAATTCGAGCATGACTGATGCCTGAAAACTTGGGAGCATCGTGAACCATCTCGGCGTATACTTGTGCAGGTTTTTGATAACTCCATTTGGCTCCACATCGGTTGGCGAGATCCATGATG
>JALTMC010000754.1:3942-5042 GCA_027005175.1 Myxococcales bacterium | reverse complement strand
CCCAGTCGGCGCGGGCTTGTCCCGGAGGAGCGAGAGCTTTGCGTACAAGTTGCACCCGGCGCTCCGAGTTTGTAAACACACCATCTTTTTCTGCGAAGCATGCTGCCGGTAAGATCACATCGGCAAATTGGGCCGTTTCATTGAGAAAGATATCTTGAAGGACAAGAAAATCGATCTGATTGAGTCCCTTCTCCAGTCTGCTGACATTGGGTTCAGAGAGTACGATATCTTCGCCCATGACAAAGAGGCCTTTGAGGTCTGTGCCCACTTTTTTCATCATCTGGTTGAGGTTTAAGCCCGGCTTCTCCGACAGTGATACGCCCCAAGATGCCTCATACTTTGCCTGAACTTCAGGGTCATCGACCCGTTGGTATCCAGGGTAGTAAACGGGGGATGCGCCAGCGTCATTGGCTCCTTGTACATTGTTTTGTCCACGTAGAGGGTTGAGTCCGGTGGATGAATGTCCCAAGTGGCCTGTCATAAGGACCAGGTTGGAGAGGGCGTATACATTGTCGGTTCCGTGGATATGTTCGGTGATTCCAAGAGTGTAGTAAATGCCTGCTTTGGGAGTCTTTGCATACTCTCGGGCTGTCTGTCGAATGGCCTCCGCCGGTACACCCGTGATCGTCTCTGCTTGCTCGGGGGTGTAGGGCATAATTGCTTTGCGAACAGCCTCAAAACCCTCAGTGTTTTGTGTGATAAAAGCATCGTCGTATAGCTCCTCTGCCACAATGACTTGAGCCATGGCATTGAGCAGCCAGACATCCGTTCCTGGCTTGAGCTTGAGATGTCGTTTGGCGATACTTGTGAGCCAAATGGCCCGTGGGTCGGCGACCACAAGAGTGGCACCTCGAAGTACGGCCTGTTTCATCTCCATTCCGATGATCGGATGGGCTTCGGTTGTGTTGCTGCCGATCACAAACAGAAAGTCGGCTTCTCTGATTTCGCCGATGGAGTTTGTCATGGCACCTGCTCCAAATGTTGTGACCAGACCGGCCACCGTTGGAGCGTGTCACGTCGCAGCACACTGGTGGACATTGTTGGTTTCAAACACCGCCCTTGCAAACTTTTGTACGAGGTAGTTTTCTTCGACGGTGCAG
>JALTMC010000754.1:0-3932 GCA_027005175.1 Myxococcales bacterium | reverse complement strand
CGGTGCAGCGGGAGGAGTAGATGAAACCGAGAGCATCTTTGCCGTGGTCATCTCTTACCTTCATCAGCCCGCGAGCTGCGACCTTCAGAGCCTCTTCCCAACTGGCCTCATGAAGCTCTCCATCAGAGCCTCGCACGAGAGGTGTTGTGAGACGGTCTTCGTGGTGTATAAAATCGTAGGCAAATCGTCCTTTGACGCAGAGGTTTCCGTCGTTGGTTGTTGTTCCGGGAGGTGGCGACGTGACTTTGACCACACGAGCTGGTTTGCCGTTTTCTTGTGAGATATTGAGGTCCATTTGGCAGCCCACACCGCAGTAATTGCAGGTGGTGCGGACCTTTGTTAATGCGCGATCGGGTGCTTCTTTGGCTGCGCGGGGAAGCTTCTCGGTCATGGCTCCAGTGGGACAGACATCAATACACCCACCACACATCTCACAAGTGGAGTCGAGGAGAGAGATATGATCCGCCGTGGCAATGGTGGTTTTGCTTCCTCGTTCGGCCAAGGTAATTGCGCTGACGGCCTCTACTTCATCGCAGTAGCGGGTGCAACGAGAACACAAGATGCATTTGTCGGAGAGAAACTCGATAAAGCGGTTGGTGTCATCGGGACGTCCTACCCGTACGGGTTCCATCCTCGGCCAATCTTGAGGGGCGCCGACTTCAGTGGCCATTTGATGTAGCTCACAAGGAGCAGCCGTCTCACAAACCTCGTGACTATCGGGGTGATCGGTGAGATAAAGTGCCAACAGAGTCTCTCGGTGTCGGTGGATTCGCTGACTTTCTGTGGTGATTTGCATCCCATCTACCGCAGTTGTTGCACACGAAGGAGCCATTCGACGCCACCCATCGATCTCAACCAGGCAGGTTCGACAAGCTCCTGCGGGAGACAGACGTGGATCGTGACACAAGGTGGGGATGGACACACCGTGTTGTTGCGCGATCGCAAGGATCGTATCCCCTTCTGAAAAGGAGAATCTCTGTCCATTAATGAACACTTTTTTCTGTGGGTTGTTCATGATTAAAACTCTTCTGGAAACCAGCGCATCGCACTGGTGAGGGGTAGGGGGGCGATCTGTCCCAATCCGCAGATCGAGCCTTCATTCATCTGCCAGGCTACATCCGACACTTGGGCCAGATGCTCTGTGGGGTTTCCTGCTTTATGGCTCGCGATAAATCGGTCCAGTTGCTCTCTCAAAAAGCGAGTCCCAATACGACAGGGGGCACACTGTCCACAGCTCTCGACCTCAAAGAATTTCAATTGTTGACGGGCAGCCCACACCATATCAACGGTATCGTTGAGGACGACGACACCGGCTGAACCAAGCATGGAGCCGACTTCGCCAAGGGACTTGAAGTCGAGAGGGCGGTGGCGTTCGGAGGCTGGAAGAAAGCCAGAGCTTGCTCCACCGGGAGAGAACGCCTTTAAGGTGCCAACATATCCACCTGCTGCATCGACCAGCTCGTCAAGGGAGACACCCAAAGGCAATTCGTACACACCTGGCTGGGCAACATGTCCACTTATGGAATAGAGCTTGGTTCCCGGTTCTGTTCGGCCCAGCTCTCGAAACCATGCAGCACCTTGTTCGAGTATGGCGGGAACGCATGCGATGGTTTCGACGTTGTGAACGAGAGTGGGCTTGCCCCAGAGACCGTCGCTTGTGGGGTAGGGGGGCTTGAGCCGAGGCATGCCTCGCTTGCCTTCCAGGGCCTCCAGTAAGGCCGTTTCTTCCCCACAGATATAGGCACCATGCCCTGCATGCATATGGAAATGTATTCCAGGGTAAAGCTGCCGCTGCTCTACCTCTGCCATGGCCTTTTTCAACGCCGCCCAGGGTTGCTCAAACTCACCGCGAAGATAACAGTATACATCTCTGGCTCCCACAGTTACGGCGGCAATAGCGAGCCCTTCCAGAATGGTATCTGGGCGACGGAGTAGGACTTCGCGATCTGTAAAGGTGCCGGGCTCTCCTTCATCAGCATTTAATACCACATAGCGTGTGGTCTCTGGTTCGGCCGTGACTGCACGCCACTTGATCCCGGCAGGAAATCCAGCACCACCTCGTCCCTGAAGTCCGGAATCTGAGATCATGGCAATCACAGCTTCTGAACCCATGGCGAGAGCTTTTTGAAAGGACTGCCCGTCATAGCGAACAGGCAAGTGTAGACGGTTGGCCAAGGACTCAGCCCCTTTCTCCAGAGGACCGATCTGACGATGCGATGTCGCGCTTGCCTCCGACTGTAGCTGCTGCCATTCTCCTTCGGCCTGGTCGATATCCTGGTGAGAAACAGCCGGTATCATCTGTCGTTCCTTGAGGACCGGAACCGCTTGATCACAGGCCGCCAGGCACGAACACCCCGTTGCGGGCAGTCCGGATTTTTTGGCATGCTCCAATAACTCCGATGCTCCAGCCAACTGGCATGATAGACCCTGACAGACACGGACTTTTGTCTCTGGATCTGCGAGCAGGTGAAAGAAACTGCCTGCGCCAAACACTGCGGCTTCAGAGGCACCCGTCTCTTGCGCCACTGCTTGGGCCACCCCTTTGTGTAGCCCTCCTGCCTCTTGCAGCTTCTCAAGCACAGAGGCCATCTGTTCTTGCCGTTTTGTCATCAGAAAAAAACCTCTTATGTTGTGAGCGTGGAAACCCTTTCCCGATCGTGGGCCCGGCAGAATCTACAGGACGAAGTCCGGATTTGGTGGGGGTCGTTGACCCTGTGTGTTGCGTCCATCGAATCTCTTCATCGACTATACACTTAAATTCAGCTTGCAGCGAAATGGATTTTGGGTAAAGTGGGTGAGGTGGTGGGCGGTGAGAGCAGGTGAGCGAGAGGGGGGCGTTCTCAGTCAGAGGTTCCTGGTAGACCTTCGAGTTCTTCGTGGGAGGATGTCTCCTTGCGTTCGGGCACTTGAGCGAGGGCTCGCTCCATTACATCAAAGAATGCCTCGGAAAAATCTTCTTCTTCCAGTAGCTCTGCCGTCTCTTTGACTTGCTTAAATTGTTCGAAGTACTTGCGACAGTTCCGACACATGGAGATGTGTAGATAGAAGGACAGTCGCGTCATCATTGGTGCTTCTTTATCAACAATATTGCTCAATTGTTGGAGAACTTCTTTGCAGCTCATCATTCGTTTCAGGCTCCCCGACCTTTTTGTTGAAGATGTTTATCCACCGCACGATACAATGCCTGTCGCGCCCTGTGTAACATCACTCTTGCATGGACGGAAGTTACCTCTAAAGTGTTACAGATTTCTTCTGTATCCATTTTGTATACTTCGCGTAAAAGGATGATGTCGCGGTAGTTGTGAGGTAGCATATCCATTTGTTCTTTCACGATTTGCAGCATCTGTCGTGCGTTGACATGGGCTTCTGGAGAATTATCCCACATGTTGGGTGGATTAAGCCAGTGCCCTCGATTGTCAAAGAACTCCTCCATGGTTTCATCTTCACGAGGAGAGACTTTGACAAAGCGTGCGTTTCGTCGCAAATGATCAACGGCTTTGTGATGAACAATGCGGAACAACCAACTTCGAAGGCTACACTGTCCTTCAAATCGATCGATGCTCGCGAAGATACTCACAATCGCCTCTTGGACCACCTCCTCTGCATCATGACGGTTGCCAACAAACCTTGCTGCATAACCCAACAACATAGGTCCATACTTCTTCAAAACACTTCGATAGGCGTTATTGTCCCCATCACGGAGACTCTGTAAAAGTTCTTTCTCATCTTGCATATGCTAGCTTCTCGGTAAATGTATGCTTGTGTCGTGACATGACAGAGCACTTTTGCTTTATGGAGTGCTTTTGCTTCATGAAGTGTTTTTGCTTCATGGAGTGTTTTTGCTTCATGGAGTGTTTTTGCTTCATGGAGTGTTTTTGCTTCATGGAGTGTTTTTGCTTCATGGAGTGTTTTTGCTTCATGGAGTGTTTTTG
>JALTMC010000753.1 GCA_027005175.1 Myxococcales bacterium | reverse complement strand
CGGGCCACTGGAGTCACATACAGATTTGATGCCAACAACCTGAATCAAAATGCGCGATGTGCCTACGGTCCTGGGCAAGTCATCAACAAGCCACCTGTCTTTACGTCAACAGCCAACAAATCTGCCACAGAAGGAAAGCCTTATTTTTACAAAGTGACGGGAAAAGATCCCGAGGGGCATCCCGTCATCTTTGCGCTCAAGAGTGCTCCCACAGGAATGTGGGTCAACCCCAAAAGTGGGTTGATTCACTGGCTACCTGCTTTTGGGGTCGCTGGAACTCACCGTGTGAATGTAGAGATGGGTGATAGTAGCGGAAAGAAGGTCATCCAACAGTTCGACATCGTCGTCGCTGCCGGGAAACGCGTTGGCTTCAACTCCATTTGGGGTATTATCGATAGCGATCAGATCAAAAAGCTCGACTCCAATGGAAAGCATATCGCCACCTACACCACAGGCGGAAAGACCGCCAAAGCTCTGGCAGTCGATCCCCGCAGTGGTGATGTCTGGATTACCTATAGTGGAAGCAAAGAAGTTGTAAAGATGAGCACTGACGGGCAGGTTCGATTCCGAATCTCTGGTTTTTCCAACCCGTGGGGGATCGCACTCGATAGCGGTGGCTCGGCCTGGGTCGCAGATTATGGTTCAACCAAAGTCACTCGAATCTCCAACAACGGACAACATGTCCAACGTTTTAATGTCAATGATCGCCCCAACCCCAAGACCATACTCGTCGATCCCAAGGATAACGTCTGGGTTGGAACCTTCAGCGGCTCTTCCGGCTATGTGGTCTTGTTGGATCACTCAGGTAACTATATCAATGAATGGCGCTCGTCTGGTGCTGTGATGGATCTAGCTTATGACTCGTATCAAAAACACTGCCTCTTCACACCTTGGGTTCGATCGAGAAGCAGCAATCACTACGGTCGAATCGATCCAAATAGCAAGAAGATCATCTACACCACGCTGCCCAGTTACTATGTAGGTGGTATCACCGCAGATCCGGCAGGTTTTGTCTATGTCAGCGTCTACAACACGGGGAGAACCTATCGTTACTCTCCCGAAGGTGACGCCCTCAACAACTGGTCGACAAGCACGGCTTTCTTTGCCCAGCTCAGCCCAGATAACGAGTTGCTGCTCAATCGAAGCGGCAATATCTCGGTATACAAACCAACAGGAGCCTCTGCCAACAAAACCTATAGCTTTGGAGCCAAGAACCAAGAGAACAACGGAGTCCCCGTGTTTGGTCCGGGAACTCTCATCAACAAAGTACCGGTATTCACGAGCAAACCGCTCACGTCCTCGACCGAAGGGAGACCGTACTTTTATGTGGCAACAGCCACAGATCCTGAAGGGCATCAGGTGACCTTCAGCCTCTCTAGCAAGATCCCAGGGATGTGGATTCACCCCGAAACAGGCAGGATTCATTGGATACCTCCCTTTGGCTCAGCGGGTTCACATCAGGTTGTTATTGTCGCATCCGACTCCTCGGGTAAGACTACAAAACAAAGCTACACCTTGGTCGTTGCAGCAGCCAAACGTGCGGAGTACTTGGTGTGGGGCGTCGATAGCAAAACAGAGGTCGCGGCATACAATAGCGGCACAGGAAAAAAAGTAGGCAAATACGCAACAGGTGCAGGACAACCTCGATCGGTGGCCGTCGATCGAACCTCTGGCAATGTTTGGGTCACACACTATGACACGGGTAAGGTGGTCCAACTCTCGTCCAAAGGAAAGCTCCTTCATACTTTCACAGGACTCAACAAGCCTTGGGGAGTTGCGACCGACAGCAAAGGCAATGCCTGGGTCGCAGAAAATGGCGCAACCAATGTTGTGCGTCTGCTGAAAAGCGGTGCCCAAATCGATCGCTTCAGCGTATACAACCAACCAGGCCCCAAAACGGTAGCCATCGATGCCCTTGGCAACGTATGGGTTGGAACTCAATCCGGCAGTACGGGATATGTCATTCAGCTCGATTCCAGCGGTAACTTCGTGGGAAAATGGAAAACCATTGTTGGTGTTCAGGATCTGGCGATAGACCCGACCACGCAAGATCTCATCTTTACGATGTACGACAGATACCAAGGCAAAAACCTCGGACGTATCCAACGCAATGTTCCAACCATTAAATACTTCACCATGCCTTACAACTACGGCGGTGGTGTGGCCATTGATCAGGCCGGATTTATCTTTGTCTTTTTGGCCAGTGCTGGGCGAATCTATCGGTTCTCGCCACGCGGCGACGTTCTCGGATTTATCTCCAGTGGCACGGGGTACTTTGCATCATCCAACCCAAACAATGAGCTTCAGCTCAATGCCAATGGCCCTGTTTCCCTCTACCTCTCCACACTACAGCGCAAGGTCCAGACCTATGCCTTCCCCATCAACAATGGTCAAAATAACGGGATATCGATTGGCCCCGGTTCCAGTACCAATCGAAAACCTCTGATCGTAAGCAGTCCCGTCACAGGAGCCAAAACAGGTGTCACCTATCGATACCAAGTGGTAGCCTCTGATCCGGATGGTGACTTACTCACCTACACCCTCACAAAGCGACCTGTTGGTATGCAGATCTCTGTGGGAACAGGCCTCATCACCTGGACACCTGGCCCCAACCAGAGCGGAAAATACCAGGTAACCATAACGGTCTCTGATGGGCGTGGAGGTATAGCAACACAAAGCTATACCATCTCCGTCAACCAAGGAAACCGAGCACCGAAGATCACAAGTGTGCCCATAACACAGGCCCTCTTCAACAAAACGTACTCTTACCCGATCAAGGCGACAGATCCCGATGGAGATCCCATCTCCTTCCGCCTCAAACGTGGCCCCATTGGGATGCAGTTGCACCCCTCCCAAGGTCTCTTGACATGGGTACCTGCCAAGACAGATCAAGGGAGTCATCCTGTTGAAGTGGAAGCACAAGATTCACAAGGTGCATCCGACACTCAGTTCTTTGTCATCACCGTGCGTGGAAGCAATGTAGCACCCAAGATCACCAGTCAAGCTCTCACAGCGGCTACAGAACTCAAACCGTATACCTATATCGTAACAGCTTCAGATGCTGATGGTGACAGACTCTCCTTTACGCTAGTCAAAGCGCCGACAGGTATGAAAGTGGATGGCACAACGGGATTGATATCCTGGACACCACCCTGGGGCAGCAAGGGAAATCACAGTGTCACAGTGAAAGTCTCCGATGGAGTTGCTGACGATTCGCAAAGCTTTATCCTCAAGGTAGCCGCAGGCAACCGCCCCCCCAAGATAACCAGCGCTCCGAATAAAATCGCCAAAGAGGGTAAGTTGTATACCTATACGGTCATTGCGACGGACCCCGACGGTAACAAGCTGACATTTAGCCTCGCGACGAGCCCCAAAGGTATGACCATCCACTCAGCCTCGGGCCTCGTCTCCTGGACTCCAACAGCCAATGACTATGGAACACATATGGTAGAGGTCCTGGTCAAAGACTCTGCAGGAGAGTCAGCCCGTCAAAGCTATTCTCTCGCTGTGAGTGGAGCCAACAAACCTCCCAAGTTTACAAGCAGCCCAGTGACCATCGCGGAACAGGGACAGCTTTATGTCTACCAAGCAACAGCCGTCGATCCAGAGCGTGATACCCTCACATTCAAGCTGACAACGTCTCCCAAAACCATGTCGATTGATAAATCAGGAGGACGACTCACCTGGACACCAACACAGAGTGACATCGGTACCCACCGGGTATCCATCGAAGTCAGTGATGGCTTGGGAGGACAAGATACGCAAAGCTTTAGTATCACAGTCAAAGACCTCAACGATCCACCCCAGATAACCTCCAAGCCCGTAACGAGCGCAGAAGAAGAAAAGCCATATGTCTATGAAGTAAAAGCTGTAGACCCTGACAAGGATCCCTTGACATACAAGCTATTACTCTCTCCCCAAGGGATGACCATCGGACGGACTTCAGGCAAGATCACCTGGACACCCGCCAAAGGCACCGCCGGAACACAAGTGGCTCGGGTGGAAGTCAGTGACGGTAGAAAAGGGGTTGTTACACAGGCTTGGACAATCACAGTAAAGCCCGCCTCCGGCGGCAACAAAAAGCCCCAAGTATTTAGCACTCCCCCCACGACAGCTTACGACGGGATCAAGTATGTTTATGCGATCAAAGCAGTGGACCCCAATGGTGACACTCTGCGCTATCAGTTAAAGAGTGGTCCCAAAGGCGCAACCGTCGATTCTTCGGGTGTGGTGGAATGGACCCCTGCCAAAGCTGATGTCGGCAAAGACTTCACCTTTCAAATCGATATCTCCGATGGCAAAGGTGGCAAAGAAAGTCATATCTTCAAGGTCACCGTACGAGCCGTCTGCCTTGTTGATACGGACTGCCCTCCTTCCCAGATATGTCGCGCCTCCTCCGGTCAATGTATTGCCGGTGGTTGCTGGCTCGCGGGCCAAAACTGTCCCACAGGAAAAGTCTGTAACAACGATGGGAAGTGTATCGTCGATCCTTGTGGCACCAAGACCTGTCAAACCGGCGAATTCTGCCGCAATGGAAAGTGTATCAAAGCTTGCGCCAACGTAAAGTGTGCCAACAACGAGTACTGCGAGGATGGAGTCTGCAAAAGAAGTAAGTGCAAGGCTGGAGCTTGTTGGCCCGGTCAGGTGTGCCAAAATGCAACAGGCAAATGTGTTCCCGATATGTGCCAAAAAGGAACCTGCGGTTCTGGTCGAGTTTGTATCGAAGGGAGTTGCGTGGTGGACCCATGTCGGGGTGTGACTTGTCCCAACCCCAAGACGCAGGTATGCATCAATGGTCAATGCATTGAGCCACCAACCTGTACCCTGGATCGCGACTGCAAGAAAGCCACAGACATCTGTCGCTCAGGTAAATGTATCCCCGGTGGTTGCCTCGCTTACGGTCCAAGTTATTGCAAGTCTCCCTTTGTCTGTCTGGCAGATGGTCGATGTGGTTCCTCCCAATGTACAGGAAAGACTTGTAGCCAAGGCACATTCTGTAAAGAAGGTAAGTGCATTAAGGTTTGTGCCGGTGTGACCTGTGGAAAGGGTGAGAGCTGCAAGGAAGGGGCTTGTACCAAAGACCCCTGTGCCAGCGTCTCTTGTCAAGCAGGAAAAGTGTGCATCGCAGGAAAATGTGAACAAGATCTTTGCTTGGCCTCAGGCCTCTGTAAGCCCGGTCAAGTCTGTATTGAAAACAAATGCAGCCCAGACCCGTGCAGGGGAATCAAGTGTCCCAACACAAAAACCCAACAATGTGTGAAAGGAAACTGTGTTGAGCGCTCATGTCAAAAAGACAACGACTGCGGTGGTTCTGACCTTATCTGCGTGAAAGGGATCTGCCGAAAGGTGGAGTGTTCTCCATCAAACACTTGCGCTTCCGGTCAGCTCTGTCGCGACGGTCGGTGTGTCCCCAATCAATGTGCAGGAGTCTCTTGCCCCAAGACAGACTTCTGTGTTGGAGACAAATGCCGCAAGAGCTGCGCTGGAGTGTTCTGTAAACCAACAGAGCGATGTGTCTATGGACAATGCGAAGCCGACTCTTGTGCTGGTATCTCCTGCAACTCTGATGAGTACTGCCATCGCAAAACAGGAAAATGCGAGCCCAACCCCTGTGGCGCAGGTGGATGCATTCAAAACAGGATCTGTATCAACGGTCAATGTGCCGATGACCCCTGTGCCCCAATCACATGCCCCACCGGAGAAAAGTGCTCAGAAGGCCAATGCAAAGGTGAACTCTCTTGCAAAGGTGACAGCGAGTGCCCCGGTGTTGCTGTCTGTGTCCAAAGCAAATGTATCGCCCCTGGCTGCATCGCAACCCCCTCCCTCTGCAAAAAGGGGGAAAGCTGCGGAACAGACGGCAAATGTACTGTCGATCCCTGTGCATCAACAAAGTGTTCCGACAAAGAGTACTGTGATAGTAGCGGCACATGCACCCCCGTATGTGCAGCCTGTTCAGCCAAAGAACGCTGTGCCACAGATGGAACATGCGAAGCCGATCCTTGTGATGGAGTAAACTGCAACCAGGATGAGGCTTGCATCGACGGCACCTGCGAGAAAAATGAGTGCAAGGATATCCGTTGCAAACACGGCCGACTCTGCAAACCCGGAAAAGGCTGCGTCCCCGATCTCTGCTACACTCTCAAATGCCCCACTGGAACAAGCTGCCAAGCAGGGAAATGTGTTGTGTCAGGAGTCGCTCCCACAGAGAACCCAACAGAGCAGCCCCCCGATGCCAGCGAATCATCGTCAGAAAAGGGGCAGGAGACAGCGCAAGAGAAAACGCAAGAACAGACCCAAGAGAAAAGCTCCTCCGAACAGAGCAAAGGAGAAAATGCAGATGATGCAGGAACAGTGACAAAAGATACAAACGGTACAAAAGAAAAGCAGAGCACTGCCGATCTCGAACCACCAGCTGGATGTGGTTGTACCGCAACAAACACCCCAACAGGCCCGATTCTCTGGCTTACCTTCTTTGTCTTGCTCGCTCTCTTCCGCAAAAAAAGAGCCTCACAATCTCAACCCTAAGATACTCACAATCCCAACCCTACGCTCTTCACTGTCCCAGCCCTACAAAATAGAATCGCCTGGTTCTTTGAGAACAGGTTTTGATTTGCCATGGCGAGCCCGCTCCATCGCAAATTGAGCCAGCAAACGAAGATGACCACGAATAGTGCTGAGTGTTTTCATCTTCGACTGGCCAAAGATTCGAGACTCTAGTGTAGCTGGATGTTCTTTGATCTCTTCTCCACTCAAAGCAAGCTTGCAAAGTAACTCTGCGACACCGAGAAAGTGGCCTTCTTCTAAGGGGATATCGGCCACTTTACTGCGGCGATAGACTCGGAAGCAACTCGTATACGTCGAGAGGTGTTCTTGCAGTACCATCTTGTAAAGAAACGATGCTCCACGAGAGAGAAACAGTCGCCACTCTGGAACATTGACCACTCGCCCATTCGGATGATACGGAGACGCTGTCACCATCGCAGTATTGGGTCCAAGTTTGGGAATCATATTCCCCAGCTCGACAGGATCATAAGTACAGTCGCAATCCATCGAACAAACAACCTCAGTCTCAGCGGCCCGAATCCCTGTCATCATCGCTGCCGAGACGCCTTGATTCTTTTCATGTCGCACCACTTGATGCCCCGCCAAATCACCAAACATCTCCTCAAGCTTGTCACCTGTACCATCAGAGCTACCATCATCCACAAAAATAAACGCGAGTTCATACATGGGACCCAGCTTGCGACGAACCATCTTCAACGTATTCTTCAAATAAACAATGGACTCTGACTCATTGTAGCAAGGGATCACAATAGACACCGGGGTTTTCTCTTCCACTGCAGGTAGCTCGACTGAAATTCCATCGATGGAGATATAGGAATTCGGAGAGTCCCGCATACTGTAATGCTCAGGAG
Source organism: Myxococcales bacterium (assembly GCA_027005175.1). Taxonomy (GTDB): domain Bacteria; phylum Myxococcota_C; class UBA6777; order UBA6777; family UBA6777; genus M3003. The sequence goes on along the minus strand of JALTMC010000753.1, from coordinate 3,839 downwards.
ACAGAGGCTCTGCTTCGAGCTGTAGATGCTCTGCAATCCCTATACAATCGTACTTTTGGAAATAATACGACAAGATGTCTTCCATCTTATCAAGATTGCGATAATGACGGACACGTGTCAAAAAGGAACCCGCCCCAATTCGCGGCTGTCTGGGATCTAACTCCCAAACATGAAAGTACGTAACAAAAGGTTGATTGTGCTGTTCCATCCACTGCGCCACAGAGTTCTGCCCCCACGATTGAGGAAACTGGCGCAACCCATTCCCTGCGGCCAAAGGCATATACAAACCACCAACCTGAGAAGTAGAGATCGGAACCTCTATCAGCTTGCGATTGCCATAGTGATGCTCATGGATAAAGCGACGCTGGGGAGACGCAGAATACTGACGCATCACAGGCCGCACACTGGAGTCGTAACAAACACCTTCGGCTGCCATCACATCCAATGCCCACAAGGAGGCGTGAGGTAAAAAGTGTGGCACACGATGCCCCAAGATCTCCCGGCCTGTGGCCCTCTCCAAAGCCTCACGAGAACGAATGAGATCATCGCGAAACTCCGCACGCGACATGTTTTTAATGGTTCGATGAGAATACCCTTGGCTTGCAATTTCATGACCACGATCCGCAACCTCACGAATCAACTCGGGTATCTGGTCAGCCACCAAACCCATTACAAAAAATGTGGCTTTCACATCGTACTGGTCCAGCAAGTCCAGAGTCAAACGAGTGCTAGACTCTATCCTCTTCTCAAAACGACTCCAGTGCGTCTCTGGGATCACCCCTGAAAATGCACCCACATGAAAATAATCTTCCAGCTCAATCGTAACAAGCATTCGATTGTCCACAGAAAGAAAACTCGCCTCCTGACTCTTGCCAGCAGTCCCAATGTCCGTATTGTGTGCGCCATCTAACATCGTATTCTTTTCCAATTGTTGTTGCTCCCTCAAGAGCTTTTTCGGAACCTCGAAGAGGAGGAGGCATCGTACAAAAAAAAGAACCCCTCCTCACTCGTGAACGTTAGAGAGAAAGACCTGTCAGTGGAGAATAGCACGCATACATACAAAGATAAAAAATCAAGACAATACAATCTCCAGTGGTGCATGCATACAAAGATAAAAAATCAAGACAATACAATCTCCAGTGGTACAAGCCCCAACCATACAATCTCCAGTGGTACAAGCCCCAACCATACAACCTCCAGTGGTACAAGCCCCAACCATACAAACGGCAACATGCTTCCGCCCCTACAATGATTTCACAAAGAAAGAATGGATTGAAAAAAGAAAGGTAGGATCGTGAAAAGAGTAGAGTCGTGACAAAAAGCACATCAACCGAAAGCTGAACCATTCACTTGGCTCTTCTATCAGCCTATCATCCAAACGTACGCACCAAGGGGAAGAACGGCCATTGTACTCGGCCTTTGCTTGGCCATTGTACTCGGCCTTAATGTACCTTCATTTTCTCACGATACAGGCCGAGGGACTCTAGGAGCAAGGTCCGCAGATACACGGTTTGTTCAAAGGCCAATCGTTGCCCTACGAGCGACAACATATAAACCAAAACATCGCCAACAAAGGCACCGAGGAGCATATATAGCCCCCAAGGGTACTCACCAAGAGACCACTGTGAATACGCAAGCGTGACCCCCACAAAAGCAATCATTCCAAAGGTAAAGTAGCAGGCCATAAACAAGGTCCAGACACTTGGTTGTGGAGCGATTAATCCGCGAATGGAGGTCCCCTCCCCTTGTTGCTCAAAATCCAAAGAAAGACGAGGAGACCAGGACTTTCGCAGCTCTGGCTTAAACAGAATCTCCATATGAGATTCCCGAAACATCCCCGTACAATCAGAGGTTTCAGTCTGTATATTCTCTTTGATTTTATCGTAGGATGTTTTGACATCAACATGCTCTAGATGCAACTTAAATCGAGGTCGCATTCCCAACTGACTCATCTCATGTCTCCGAATAAAAAGAAAGGTATTCTATCATCGGGTCATGGGGCCATTGTCTCATGACCAACGAACTGATCTCATGTCTCCGAATGAGTGGAGAGTTGTGTGGAAGCGTCACGGATCAACTGAAGTACTTCGCGCAGCTTTGTCTCCAGGTTTTCTGTAAGGGAAGAAGCAAGACCCGAATACTCCCACAAAGGCGGCTGATAATCAACACCCGTCAGTCCCCCTTGCAGGCCCACTCCTATTCCACCAACCTTCACGCTTGGATTGAGAGTATGCCCGCTGACCAAGTAAGGCCGGATCGATGCCTCCAGCTGAACATGGTCTCCTAACCGATGAATAGCCTCAATGAATTCTCCTGCTAAAGCCCGCTGAACAGCACCACTTTGAAGCAAAGGGAGAAGAGAGCCATTCATGACAAAGGAAGTCTCCAAGCCCGACTTCCGAGTCATCGCCAGGCCACCTGCACGAACCAAGACGGAAATACGCCCAGGGACCGCGCTTAGCATGTTGGACGCGATACCCTGTAGTGTCGAGAGCGGCGAACTTAACAGGCTGCGGGTCGGCACCTCTGAAGGCAGTTGAATTCGATTCTCAACGGTCACTTTTCCCTGAAGTGCTCCACCCAACCCTACGCTGAGTTCGATGCCGCCAGGCCCCAATGACATCGAAGCATCAAGTTGCTCTGGATTGACCATCTGCCGACCATGTCCGGTCTCTTCCGTGATACTAATTCCAGCCTTCATGTGGATCGAACCTCCCACAAAGGTCGTTTGTTTCAAGGCAACCACGGGTGGTTGGTCAGGAAAGACTTCGATTCGGGCTGCCAGCTCCGCCCCAGCATCCACCTCTCCAAACAAACCCACCAAATCAATGGTCTGGGTGCCCAACCCGACACTCCCCCCGAGCTGAGCCGCCAACATACCACTGACTTCCACTGCGGAGATGCTTTCACGCATCGATTGCATATCTTCTTCAGACGGCGAAAGCATAGCTCCCATTGGAAAGGTAACAACCCCTCCAATACCAGAAGCAAGACTCGCTCCAGCGATCACACTCATCTGAAGCAAAGACCGCGTCGCACGCTTAGCTTGCTCGGCTGCCGGAAAGGTCATCTCCACAGTAACCCCTGCCCCAACTTTGGCCTCCACCTCTGCTTTAAGAGTGAGCCCTAGACCAGTCCCACCCGACGGGTGAATCCCCGCAGCAAGTTGACCATCCACAGCCACAACATACTCATCACCTTGACGCCAGATCGCGATTTGACCATCTGCAAATCCTTGCAAACCCAGCACTGTTGTTTTGTCTGTTTGAAGATCTCCACCCAACGAAATCGTATAGTGGTCTCCGTCATTAAGTTGGTCGATTTGTTTATTGAAATCGACCTTTTCAACCACAATCCCTCCAAGCGCAGAGCCATAGTCTACCAAAGTCCCAACCCCTTTTCCCACCATGTCTCGCGCTCCTTTCAAAGCACCGGGCAGATCCAGGTTGGCAACACTCTCCATCACCTTTTTGCCTTCTTGCCCCAGCTCCGTCAAATGCCCCCCGAGATGACCCGCCGCCTGAGCCACGCCTCCCGGCGTTCGAAGCATAGACTCACCAGCCTGTCTGACTTGCTGAGCCAGCGGAATAAGATCACCCACCGCAGGCACAACGGAACGCAACTTCCGACTTCCACTCTCAATATTCTGCCCAGCCTGAACTGCCGTCTCTCCAATACGCTGGGAAGCCTCTGACCACACCTGTATCGGATTGAAGAATGCTCTTCGCCAACGTCGAAAACCATCAGGAACCTCAGACTCTTCCGATGGTTGGGAGGAACTTACTTCCCCCTCTTCCGCTTTCCATGGACCCTCAACCACGTTATCGCCACCTACCTCA
>JALTMC010000752.1:5438-11289 GCA_027005175.1 Myxococcales bacterium | reverse complement strand
CCAGAAGATATGAAAAACAGAGTTGAGTATTTGCCTCTGTAAACTGTTATTGCTTCGATAAAAGAATTCTTTTGCTAGTCGGGTGGCAGAAGACCATTACTGATCGCACCGCCCCCTCTGAACAGTGCGAGTGCCTTTCAACGCACACTGCTCAAACCTCGATAAGACCGTGGTTTCCCATGTGTCAAGAGGTGAACTGCCGGTCGGCTCAAATGACATTGATGGGCAAAGGAAGCTGTACCCATTGGCGAAAGGATGGGGTCAGCGGTCGAGGATAAAGAGGATGAACAACTGTATCAAGAACTCCGACGAGAGTCTTCTTCCTCGCAAGAGCATGTATTGGCTTCGGGAACGGACGCAATGCCATTCTGGTGAATGGAAGTGATCACACTTTGGCAAAGGGAAGAATGAGCCTATACTTAAGGAGTTCTTCTTCAAGGTAAGCTCCATCCACTCGAAAAAGTAAACGTTGGGTTAAAAGTGGCTGAGGAGCAGATGACCAACGAATGAGGTTTACAAACTCAAAAGAGTGGTCGTAGGCACAAACCAGTTCGGCTTCCCCCGAATCTTTCTGGAGAAGTGATACTTCTTCTGCGTGGGTTGGGTAGACAAAATCGTAGTAGTCAAAGCGGCTCTTAAAATCCAGTAGCGTGTTTTTCTTGTTCGGATGAAGTTCCCAGTTTTGAGTAGAAAATGTGTCATATCTTGACTCATCAGGTAGCGGTTCTTCGGACTCTGAAAGCCTGTCTATCCTAAACACTCCCTTCGGTGACAAGGAGAGAAACACATTCTGTAACATTCTGCTGCAAGTCCATTGGGGACCTCATTGCTCTTCGATGTCCCAATTTAGCTCGGGCCATTCCATGGAGAGAACTTCTCCTGTACCTGCATGTCGTTCGTAGAGCTGCCACAGTCCGAATGGGGAAGAAACCGGATTGGAGCTGAACGCCTCATCTGAAATATGACCTACAACGTACCCAAGAAGATCGGATCTATTTTCAACACATGTATTCAATCGTTGAAGGAGCTCATCCCATGAACTTGAATCGAGTTGGGTGGGGTTCTCCAACATCTCAAAAATCTGTTCTCGCAAATGTAGTCCCTTTCTGATTTGTGGGGAGTGGTTTTTGTGCTCACTTTGTTTTCAGATGCTAGAACATCTCAAAACATCCGTATCTTTCATTTCATCGGATGATGTACTTGTTCTTTATAAGCCTAATCATAAAGGAGAATGTGACCACGAGACGATGTTCAAAGAGTATAGCCAAGCATCAAACGAAAAGCAACACAAAAGAGAGCCGGAAGTCTTTCATTCTCTTGACTTTCATGACTTTCTGCTGTACCTTCCTTTACCCTAGTAAATGGGTATGTTTTTTTGAGTGTTTGCTCTTACAGACAGAAACAATCCTTCGTAGTATCTGTTATATTCGGGGGGCAGCGTTGCTGTGTTTTGCTTTTTTCGTACATCCTATTGATATGTTTGAACACAAAAGGAAACAGGTGCTTGTATGACGAAGACATACTATGATCCCAAACATCTTCCAAAGTTTGGTGATATTGGTGAAGGAAGTCCTGAGTTAGCAGAGAAATTTTTTTCTTATTACGGTGCGGTGTTTGAGGAGGGTGCCTTGTCGGTTCGTGAGAAGGCTTTGATTGCACTCGCTGTTTCTCATGCCATTCAGTGTCCTTATTGCATTGATGCTTATAGCAAGACCTCTCTTCAAGAAGGAGCTGATTTGGAGCAGATGACAGAGGCTGTGCATGTTGCGACAGCGATACGCGGTGGAGCGTCGTTGATTCATGGGTTGCAGATGTTAGAGCATACGTCCAAGATGAGCATGTAACTCGAACTCGCAGTGGACGACATTATGGGGTTGGAAGCGGGTTCCTTCTTCTGCGAATGGGCTGCAAAGCAGCCCTGGTTTCGCTTTCAAAGGTTGGAGGTGGTTGCTGTGCGGACCGATCAAATATCTGGATGAGGATAAGTATGTTAGAGCATAACGAGACAGTCGAAGCTGGAAATTCTGCATCAGAGGCTCTGGTGGATGAGGAGTTGGACCGCCCTGAGTCTGGACCCAAGGCGATCCAGTCTTTGTTGCGTAGAAGGTTGCCTTTAGCGCAGCCTGAAACACAAATCGCTTTGTTGGAGGAGGCGGATTTAGAGCATCTCTCGCATCAGGGCCATTTTCGTACGGCTCTTGCTGCGAGCCAGTGGGAGTCTTTTAAACCGGCACCGATTGAGATCTTTCAGATCAATATTGGTAAGCTCTGCAATATGACGTGTCGTCATTGTCATGTGGACGCTGGACCTGACCGCGTTCGCGAGAACATGGACAAAGAGACGGTAGATGCTTGCCTTCGGGCTTTGGATCAGACGGATGCTAAAACCGTGGACCTCACAGGTGGAGCCCCAGAACTGAATCCACATTTTCGCTATCTTGTGGATGAGTGTGTGAAGCGTGGCAAGCATGTGATCGATCGCTGCAATCTCACAGTTCTTTTGCTACCCAAGTACAAAGATTTGCCCACGTGGTTTGCTGAGCGTGGTGTGGAGGTAGCTTGTTCTCTTCCTCACTATCGCAAACGAAATACAGATGCACAGCGTGGTGGTGGCACGTATCAAAAATCCATGGAAGCGCTGCGTCGATTGAATGAAGCAGGTTATGGACAGGGTGATCCCAAACGGGTTCTGACCCTGGTCTCCAATCCGGCTGGAGCCTATCTCTCTGGAAATCAAGCAGCCTTGGAAGCGGAGTGGAAGGCCGCACTCAAGAGGAACTTCGACCTCTCTTTTGATCGATTAATCACCATCAACAACATGCCGATCAGTCGGTATTTGGAGTGGTTACAGGATTCCGGAAACATCGAAACCTACATGGAGGTTCTGGTCAACGCATTTAATCCATGCACCATTGCCGGATTAATGTGTCGCAATACGATCTCTGTGTCTTGGGATGGTCGAATCTTTGATTGCGACTTTAATCAAATGCTCGAATTGGAAAGTCTCTATCCTGATCAAAGCCGTCCTACTATTCAGAACTTTGATGTTTCTAGGTTGGCTCAACGTGACATCGTTGTTGGTCGTCACTGCTTTGGCTGCACCGCAGGAGCTGGTAGTTCTTGTGGAGGAAGCCTTGACGAATAAGCTCACTTTGCTTATGGGGCACTCGGAACTTCAAACCTGGGTTGCAAGGCGTGACTGCATAGGGTGACTCCATCAACGCAGAACTCAGAACTCAGAACTCAGAACTCAGAACTCAGAACTTGGAATTTAAAAACAATGAACAATCATCCTTATGCTGAATTTCTTCATCAAGTTGAGAAGCCAGCACGCTATATTGGTGGCGAGTACAATGCGATCGTCAAGGACTGGTCTGTTGTCGATGTGACGATGGCCCTGTGCTTTCCTGATGTTTACGATATCGGAATGAGCCATCTTGGTACGAAGATCTTGTATTCTGTCATCAACAAAGCGGATGATCTGTTGGTGGAGAGGGCGTTTTGTCCTTGGGTTGACATGGAAGAGAAGTTGCGAGAGCACGAGCTTCCGGTTCTCAGCTTGGAGTCTCACAAACCCATTTCTGCCTTTGATATTGTTGGTTTCTCTCTTCAGTATGAGTTAACATTCACAAATATTTTGACGATGTTGGACCTGGGGCGGATTCCTCTTCACAGCAGTGAGCGTCAACTCTCAGACCCTCTTGTGATTGTTGGGGGGCCTGTTGCGACTCATCCTGAGCCGATCGCTCCTTTTGTTGATGTGGTGTTGGTGGGAGATGCGGAGGAGCGTCTGCCCCGATTGATGCGTCATTACGGTGAAATGAAGAAGGAGGGGAAGCTCTCTCGTATCGAGATTCTGATTGAGTTGGCCAAAGAAGGTGGTGTTTATTGTCCGGCTTTGTACGAGCGTGAGGTCTGTGAACGCTCTGGTTTGATGGTGGTGTCAAAGCCTGCTTACGAAGGTGTGCCCGAGCTTGTGGAGCGTGCTTTTCTCGACGACATCAGTCGATACAAATTCCCCAGTGACTCTCCTGTTGCTGTGGCTGAAGCTATCTTTGACCGGATGTCGATTGAGATTGCGCGAGGGTGTACGGAAGGTTGTCGCTTTTGCCAAGCAGGTATGATTTATCGACCTGTTCGGGAGCGTGACCCCGAAGAAGTCATTGACACGGTGATGGAAGCACTCGACAACAGTGGCTATGATGAAGCTGCTATTACTTCATTATCCACAGCAGACTACTCTTGTATCAGCCCTCTGATTAAGCAGTTGATGGGGCGTCTGCGTCCACGTAAAATTGGGTTGGGTATTTCCAGTTTGCGGGCTTATGGGTTGGACGAGGATCTGTTGGACGAGATCTCCAGTGTAAAGTCCACCGGACTTACCTTTGCGCCGGAAGCGGGTTCGCAGCGAATGAGAGATGTTGTTAATAAAAATATCAGTGAAGAGGATATCTACACCACCTGTCATCGGGTGTTTTCACGGGGGTGGCGTAAGGTCAAGCTGTACTTTATGATCGGTCTTCCCACCGAAGAAGATACCGATGTTCTCGCGATTGCACGTATGGGAAAACAATCGCGTGATATCGGGAAGCTGTATAAGAATCGTGTGGATGTTGTTGTTGCCGTGTCGAGTCATGTTCCGAAGCCTCACACTCCCTTTCAATGGTGTGCGATGGATCTGCCGGAGGAGATGTCACGCAAGCAAGATTTATTGAAAAATCTCTCGAAGAAGTGGGGTTTTACTTTCCGTCATCACGAGTATCGTGTGAGTCATCTGGAGGGAGTACTTTCTCGTGGTGATTATCGACATGGTGTCTTGCTTGAGAAAGCTTGGCGGTTGGGTGCTCGTTTTGACAGTTGGGATGAACAACTGAAGTGGGATGTTTGGCAGACCGCGCTGGATGAATGGGAACAAGAGCAAGGTGTGGACCGATTTCAATTCCTGGGAACGATCCCACTGGATGGTCGGTTGGCCTGGGACCATATTGATGTCGGTTTGGATGATGGCTTCTTGGCGAAAGAATACAAGAAAGCCATCTCCAGCAAACTCAGTCCCCCTTGTGGAAAGCCGCTACAAGCCAAGGTACATCACACCAACCTTGAAGATGCCAGGGCTGAATCGCGCAAACTTGTTTGTTATCATTGTGGCATCGCATGTGACCTCACTCAAATGCGTGACGAACGCATGGACTTCCTTACTCGCCTCGGTGCAGAGAAACGACCGGAGGTGAGGGAGGAACCCAATGTTCATCAGAACGCAATGAAGAGATTCCAAAGTGGCAAAACACCTCATGACTTCCAACAGGGAGAGCGGATTCGATATCGACTGCGTTTTACAAAGCTCTCACCACTACACATGCAAGGACATCACGACCTCTTGCGTTTGATCCCACGCATTATGCGCCGTGCAAAGTTTCCTGTGTTTTATACCGAAGGCTTTAGGCCCAAGCCTGTGATCTCTTTTGGACCTGCGCTTAGCTTGGGAATTCAATCGATCTCAGAGTATGCAGATATCGCACTTCACAAAGAAGTCTCTGTGGAAGAGCTGATCACAAAGCTGAATCAGTACACTCCAGATGGTCTTATTTTTACAGGGGTTCGACGTTTGGGGAAACAAGACACGGGGCTCTCCAAGATCCTTCGTGGGGTGGAGTACTTTGTGGTTCTCTCCGAGGACAGCCTTCGCGACGTTGAAGCGTATCTCTCCTCTGACTCCAAGGGAGATGCTGCTCCTCTCTCTCAAGAAGCTTTGATGCAAGGTATCGAAGGGCGACTTCAAGAAGTGATGGGATGTGAGACCTTTCCCTTTTTCGTCACTCGTAAGATTAAGAGAAAAGCTGTAGACTTGCGT
>JALTMC010000752.1:0-5428 GCA_027005175.1 Myxococcales bacterium | reverse complement strand
CGACGACATCCCCGGAATCGCAGGCTTTGGCAAGGGCAAACTGGCACTGCGTATTCAACTCAAAGAAGCAGACGGTCCATCGATTCGACCTGCTGAGGTGATGCGTGCTTTGTTCGAAACGGAGGTGTTGTTGCATCAAGTGGTTCGCGCCCGATGTCTCGCTCTTTCCAAAGCAGGGGATTATCTGGAGCCGCTCGATTTTACGAGAGAGCCTCACACTCCAGCATTGGCGCAGCGTGGCTTAGAGGGTGATGAATATACATTTCAGGCCTTTGTTGCTCCTGTCGTCGTAAAAAAAACCACAGAAGCAACTCCCCAAGAACTCCAATGATCGTCTCTCTTTTCTCACACCAACGGGTATGCGTGAATGGGGATGGGGTGCCCCTTATCAAGCACTTCTGTAATCGTCTTTCTTCTCTCTTCTCAACGAGTATCGGGACGTATCAGCATGGGGGCTTTGGTTCTGTGGAGAAAAGGACAGGCCCGTCGATACATTCTCAAGATCCGTTGGAGTCTTTCTCTCTCAAAGGAATTCAGGGGGTTTTGGCGAGTCCGGCTCGTGAGGTATTTTATGAAGTTCAATCATCTCTCTGAAGTGGAGGTTCCCACGACGAACTCGCTGGACCACTCACCCCCTCATATTAATGTTGTAGTGCCTGCCTACTTCTCAAACCCTCATCGTCCTGGGTTGGAAGAGGGGTTTCGAAACTTCTTTGCTCAGTTTTCTTTGCAGCGATACACTCACTTTGATATCTTTATTTGTGACTCCGGACCAGTGAATCACAAAGGGCTTATTCAACATTTGCTGGAAAAGGTTCTTGAAGAAGAAGAGTCTTGGCTTTGTGAGAAAGTTGTTTATGATTACACCGTGGTTGAGAGAGAGCCTCTCAGTCGTGCTGAAGCGATGAATGAGGGGGTTCGGCGTACTTCTGGAGATATTGTTTTGTTTTTACATCTCGACTGTGCCTTGCCGGAAGGGGGACTGGCACTTTTGGTCGATGCTGTGTTGGATGGCTGCCAGGCTGGTGGCTTCCTCAAAGAGTATGTTGGAAAGACGATGTTCTCGCCTCTGCAAGCAACAGAACGCTATCTCAACTGGGTGAGAACTGTGTTGTCTCGTCAAGTTGTGGGGACAAACTCGATCTTTATGACTCGTGAACTGGCTCTCAAACATCCCTACCAAGGCGGATTTCTCGAAGATGTTGAGATGTCTGACTGGTTACGTGATAACGTTGCAAAAAATCATTTTTCTATTGTTCGAGACTATGTCACTGTCTCTGCCAATAAGTATAAAAAACAGGGAGAGTTTGCTTCCATTGCGATCAATGCTGCTGTGATGACCCTTTACCGTCTCTTTCATGTTCAGCCTGAGCTGCTTAAACATCAGATCTACTATCGTAAGTTTCCCAAAAATTGGACATTCTTGCCAACCTTGTGGAGCACGTGTAAATCCTTGATTCAAGAGAGAGACTCTCATTTATGACATACGATACAGCTGTCGCCATCTTTGCGAAATTTCCCGAGTCTGGGCGAGTCAAGACACGACTCACTGAAGCAGAGATACCCGGTTGGGGCTCGATCTCTCCAGAACAAGCTTCCCAACTCTACCGGGCTTTTTTACAGGATTATGCGAGGCGATTTTCTGCGAAAGAGCTCTTGTTGGATGCTTTCTTTTGTGTTCGACCAGGCACTGATGTGCAGTCTTTTCAGAAGGAACTCTGTGGTCCAGAGCTTGGTGTTGTGGAGGAGCCCACCTTTCGAGGACACCGTGCTACATCCATTGGTGAGGCGATGTCCTTTACGATCAAACACTTTTTGTCTTCGGGCTACAAGAAGGTTATTATCCTGGGCTCTGACCTACCACATCTCCCAAAACAGGTGTTGAGTGAGGCACAACACTTACTCGGAGAACATCCCCTTGTGTTGGGCAACGATGGTGGAGGATGCTACCTTGTGGGTGCCTCTTCTCCGCCCTCGGTCTTAGAGGATTCCAGCGTCGTATGGTCAAAAGGGCAAGACTTTCACATGCTCTGTAAGCTCCAAAAAGAACAGGGGCTCTCTGTTGGGATTCTCTCGGAAATCTGGGCTGATATCGATCGTGCTGAAGATCTGGTCTCTTTGTGTGAGGACCTTCGCACTGATCCTCTTTTATCCCAAAGGATTCGTTCTACAAAAAAAATCCTCGAAAAATGGGGACTTTTCTCCAGGTAACTTTTGTCAGGGAGGACGATATGGTATCGCTTGAATGAACTCTCCTACATGGGAATGAACTCTCCGATATGGGAATGAACTCTCCTACATGGGAATGAACTCTCCGATATGGGAATGAACTCTCCTACATGGGAATGAACTCTCCGATATGGGAATGAACTCTCCTACATGGGAATGAACTCTCCTACATGGGAATGAACTCTCCGATATGGGAATGAACTCTCCTACATGGGAATGAACTCTCCGATATGGGAATGAACTCTCCTACATGGGAATGAACTCTCCTACATGGGGGATTTTGTCTTGTCATGATGAATAGATATGGATAGAGTTGGTCCGGAACGTTCCCGGTAGGGGGAGAGTTCTTTGGGTGTTTTCGAGTAACTTCACAACAACAGGTAGGATTGATGTCTGAAAAATTGCGATTAACTGAGATGGTGAAAGGCGGGGGTTGAGCTCGCAAGCTCCCCGCTGAGGATCTGGTTCAGGTCCTTCAAAATGTTCCTGTGATGTCCCATCCCTGGCTTAGTGGTGCTGTGGGTTCGATGGATGACGCCGCGTTGTTGCAACCGGAAGGAAGCAAGAGTGCCTTTGTATATACGATGGACGTGATCACTCCGATTGTTGATGACCCTCGTTCTTTTGGGCGAATTGCCGCTGCCAACTCCTTGTCTGATGTCTATGCCATGGGTGGTAAGCCTCAAGTGGCTCTGTCTTTTGTTGGGATGCCTGGAGCTGTTGGTTTGGAGGTCCTCTCTGAAGTGATTCAGGGGATGGCTGAAAAGTCGATAGAAGCTGGGTGTGCCGTTGTAGGCGGGCATACGATCAAAGACTCCGAACCGAAATGTGGTCTGGCGGTGATTGGTTCTGTCGACCATGGTAAAGCGTGGACGCATACTCACGCTAGGGCAGGGCAATCGATCGTCTTAACCAAGCCCATCGGTACGGGGGTGTTAGCGCAAGCTCTCCGTGCTACGGGTGATGTCGGGGACTCTGTGCTAGCAGCAGCCGTCGTCAATATGGAGACGTTGAACAAGGATGCATGTGAGGTTGGTCTTGCTCTAAACGCAACATCAGCGACGGATGTTACTGGCTTTGGACTCTTGGGCCATCTGTTTCATATGGCGGAAGCGAGTGGCCTCTGTGTAGAACTTCAACCATCATCTGTTCCTTTGTTAGAGGGAGCCTACAAGGCAGCCTCTGAGGGACATATACCGGGGGGCTCAAAACGAAATCTTCTGTATGTTCAAGAGTATCTTCAAAAGAGGGAGCAGGTTGATCCTGTTCTTCTCCAGCTTCTGGCTGATGCTCAAACCAGCGGTGGCCTCATGCTCTCCCTTGACTCTGACCAGGCGCAGCTTGCTCTGGAACGACTTCCTGGTTCTGCGATCATCGGTTCCTTCTTTTCCGGTAAGCCCGGTACTATCTCCTTCTCCTAACCTGTGATTGTAACAAACGTTGATGATGGATAGGCTTCGATGGGGAAGTCCGTTCAAACCCAAACCATAAAAGAGATGCAGAAATGCAACAGATTGACTCCAGAGCCAACACGTAGGTTTGCCCCTGTTTTTCGGAAATCATGACGTTTTTGCGCAGGGGCCGACCGATGTGTCGGTCCCAAGATGGTGTGTTGGCCCCAAGATGATGTGTTGGCTGAACGAACCCCTGAACTGACAGGAGTGTGATGAGCATGTTGATGTTTCGATTGTTGGAAGTGGTAGAGAGTGTTTCGGATGCTTCGTTGTTGATGGGTGTTGGTTTTAAGTTACGGCATCCTGAGCTTTATGAGACTTCCATTAAAACCTATGGCTCTTGGGAAGCGACTCTGGCTCGGCTGGTTGTGTTTGTTCGCGATAAGGATAAACTTGAAGCACAAGATCGCTCTCAACACATCTCTGAAGATACGGTGGAGAAGGTTCATCGAGAGCGGGACCCTGCGGCCGAACATCCCACCTGGGGGTTCACGACCAAAGGAGAGCTTCTCTCTCTTAAAGCGGAAGATCTTCCCTTAAAACCTTCTCCTGAAATGTTTGTGTTGCCCGAACTCTTTGGTCAACTCTGTGATGTGACCTACGAAGGCTCTTTTGCAGATGTGACGGTCTTTACACGACAAGGCCAGTACTTTGGTTTAATGAAGGACTTGGTCCCTCGTGTTGCTGCGATTGAGAGAGCCCATCTTCTTCATGAGAGTCTGGATATGCAGGCGAATGACGGACCCGCTGCTGTGATTGCCACTCATCGTTTGCGTCAGCGGGAAGACAGGCTGATTCATGTCACTGCCCGCGGTAAAGCCAAGGCGACCCAAGTGCGTGAATACACTCCTGTCATTGGCCGAAATGGACGTGATGCCTTTCTACTGAATGACGGTGATAAGCCTATCGCTGTACTGGTTGGAGAAGAATTTAATGGTCTTTTCTGTGCTTCAGCGATGGGGCAGGGCATTCATATGTCAGCCCAAGACCTTCGCTCGATGGGCCGAAAATCGGTAGGTGTGAATGTGATGAAACTGGCCGGAGAAGACGACCGAGTGGTGTCAGCTTTCCTGACAGACAGTGTTCGAGAGATTGCTGTTGTTACTGCTGATGGTTATGGGAAACGTATAAGTTTTCGCGAGTTTCGAAAGCAAGGTCGTGGTGGAGCAGGAATGCAGGTCTTACGACTCAATCCCAATGACCATGTTGTCGGTGTCGCTCCTTGTACAGAGATGTCTGATCTTCTTTTGATTACGAATACCGGTAGAATCTGGCGTATTCCTTCAAGTACATTCGCCATAATGGGGCGACCAGCACGTGGAAAGCGTGTCTTTGAGTTAGACGATCATGAACACATCTGTAGCATGACTGTGTTGCCCTGCGGGGGCAATGTTCTCGACCTCTGAATTTGTGGTTGTGGTGAACTTTTTTCTTGTTGGTTCGTTCGTTAAGCAGCATCCTGGACGGAAGGGATTTCTGTGATAGAGTTGATTTCTGAAGTCTGATAACTATCCTTTAACCTCGAGGGAGAGTGGCAACTCCTGAAAACCCTGAGCGAATTGTGAACATTCCCCCTTCTTGAGGAGTCCCGCGCTGTGAAGGGTAAAGGGGGATACTCTTCGATGGAAGGATACTGTTATGTCTAGAGCTGGAGTCACGTTGTTGCTCAATGCATCTTACGAGCCGTTGTCTGTGATCTCATGGCAAAGAGCTGTTTCCATGTTCTACTTGGAGAAGGTTGAGGT
>JALTMC010000751.1:1151-11289 GCA_027005175.1 Myxococcales bacterium | reverse complement strand
GGAATGGATTGCTCCTGTAGGAATTGTTGGAGTAGGTTTGCGAAGCGAGCGCGGTCTTGCGGGGCGAGCCACGCGACTTGGTCCGCTGTTTCGAGTGCATAGGGGTAACCGTTGCCTACAATGACTTCTGCGCGAAGGGTATCCATGGCCTGATCCAGCAGACCTTTTTGATGCAGCCAGAGGGGGAACTCCACTCGCACAGGTGGTCGTGTCATGGATGTTCGCAAATAGCAGAATCCCATTTGGTCCTTCATCTCGCCGTACTCTCGTAAAATCCCTGGACGTGACAAGACAAAAGCAATGGTGCGATCTCCCCACTGCGGTAGCAGTGGACCAAGCATATCGATATCCCTGAGACCTTCATAGCTTTTGGGTGGATCCTGGTAGAAAAACAGGGCCAACATTCGGAGTACGTCACGAGCGACGGATGTGTCAACATAGCCGAGTATCGGTATTTTGTGAAGAGATGATACTCTCAGCAGCCCAACCGCTGCGCTGAGGTACTCTTCTCGATGGAGATCTTTGAGTACTTCGGCAAAAGAGACCAGGAGTGAGCCATCAAAAAAGCCAAGAGGAAGAGGGGTGCTGTCTTTGTAGTTACGGCAAAATTGCTGCAGAAAATCGATCTCAAGTTGATAGCGTTTCAGGCTGATATGTTGATCGTGAAAGAGTTTTTCTTCGCTGCCTGAGGCAAGTAACTCTTCTGGACCAAGCACCTCTGTCTGAATGCGCTTCTCAAACGGACGTTGCGTGGAGTGATGATTTAAAAACCAACCGACCTGAACCACCGCGACGGGCACAGAGAGTTCCTTGTCTGGCATCAACTGTGAGCCGTCCACCGCAAATGTGGTTAGTTCTTTCAAGATTTGTTTGGCCCATGCTCTGGCATCTTGATGGTGTGAAAACGGCTTGGGAAAGGATACAGACAAACCACCATGCTTGTCATACTCTGAGGTGGGACGAGCCCCTGGCCATGGCTCTGCCGCAAGTTTTGCCTGAATCTCCTCCAACGGAGCTTGCATGAAGGTGAATAGCTGTTCCTGGTAGCGATCGCGCTCTCCCTGCGTGCGTATCTGGTACTTGCAGAACTCTTCCCGCTTTTTCTCCAGGGCTTGTCGTAGATTGTGAGGATCTAGCATGGTGGTGTATTCCGAGTTTTTTGTTCTGAGCTTCACGTCGAATCTTGGACGAGCACGGTTGACATCTATCTGTCTGAGAATTTATCCTCAAAGTGCTGGTTTTGCAGTGTCAAAATACGATGCCATCGTGGACAGGCTATCATCTCAAGGATGGCTGATGTCCGTCGAAGATCCGACTTCGGGCTTGTTCCATCTTCACGTGTTGATTTGTAACATATCGTGTTGATTTGCAACATGGGAATCGACCCCCATGGAGACCGAGCGATGTTTGTTCCCTTCGTTTTCGTTATGCCGTTCAAAGAGTGTTCGAGACTCTGAAGCCAGTTTCACGTATTGTCCTACTTTTGTTCTATGAACCATTTCTCTTTGTACCTTTTTTGAGAATCGAGGGCTTGAATGACGGTTCGAACGATGAAGTGCTTTGGCCTTCTTTGTCTTCTTTTTGGGGTGGGGAGCTTGTTCGTCACACCGGGTGTGGTGATGGGGTCAGGCGATTTTCAACAGAAGTATATTCAAGGAAAATTGCTGCTTAAGCAAAAACTGTATGCAGATGCGATTCGAGGTTTGGAGCCACTTCGTCAGACCTCACAAGGTCAGCACCATTTTGGTCTGCATTATTATCTGGGGATTGCCCATTATTACAGAGGTGATATCCGGCAGGCATTGGATTATCTTCACACGGCTTGGTCTCTTGCGACCAAGCCTCGGCATCGCAAGAGTATTAAACGAGCGAGAGGTCGGATCGCGGCGTTGTTTGGCCGATTTCAGGTTACACGCCATCTTGCTTCTGGGTCGATTCATCGGTTGCGTTTGCAACTTCGCACAACAGAGATCTTTCGGCACCCTCACCGAGTTCGCGTCTACCAAATGGTACAGAAGCGCTGGTCTACACAAGGAATGCTTTTGGATGGAAAGCCGATTTATCTTCCGAAAGGAACGTACTCTTTGCACATCTCCAAACCCCAATGTTTTTCGATGGGTCTTACAAAGAATGGAGTGATACAAACCCAGATGGAGCTTCGCTCTCAACTCTCTCTTGCTTTACAGGCTAAGGCCTCATGCCCATGCACGAGGGGACGAGTGTTGCGTATCGTACAACAAAAGCATGTATGTGCCTGTCCTTCTGGGAGGATGTGGTCGCGTTCGAAGCAGGCGTGTTTGGCTCTGGAAACCCGCTCCCGAATCACTCCTCCTGTCTTGAAACCCAAGCCTGTGAAAGGCCCAAGTCCTTGGGTATGGGTCTCTTTGGCGAGTGTTGCTGTTCTTACAGGTGGTGCCTTGGCGATTCACTTTTTGGTGCTCGAACCACAGAATCGAAAAGAGCCTGCAACTATCTCGGGACGCCTTTGGAAAGGCCCTCAATGATGAAGCAGAATCTCCGTATCTTCGCATCATGCCTACAACACCGAATGACTCGGTTCTCTCTCGCTGTACTGTTTGTTGGAGTCTTTTGTCTTGGGGGACTCGATTGCTCCACGCCCCCTTCTGCTGTGGATGGTGGTCTTGTTCTCTGCCAAAGTACTTCGGATTGCCCCAAAGACTTTGTGTGTCAGATGAACTCTTGCCTACAAAGGCCCAGCACTTGGGGTCCAAGTCTAACCTCAAAGCGAGATGGTGGGGAGCGGCCTTCTTCAGAGCCTGTGACTCCGGACTCCTCGCGAGAGTCTCTCCTCTCTTCCGAGAACACAGGGGAAGCACCGTTACCAGAAAAGCCGAATTCAGGTTGCCAGAACGATGGAGACTGTGGTGCTGGAAGGATCTGTGCGCAAGGAAAATGCCAGATCGGTTGTCGAACAAGCCAAGATTGTCGCGATGGAAAGATCTGTCTGAAGCTTGTATGTCAGCCCTGTGACAAAGACCAGGATTGTGCTGCGGGCCAGCTCTGTCTGCAACAGAAATGTAGAGCGGGGAATTGTCGTGTCTCAACAGACTGTATTGGTGGGAAATTATGCAAGGCAAACTTGTGCAGTGCCTGTACCAATGATACTGACTGCGATGTTGGAACCTTATGTCAAAACGATGGGTGTGTTCCGGGCTCTTGCCGGAAGCATACAGATTGCCCGGGGGGGCTGCTTTGCAAACAAAGCAAATGTGTGGCTTGTACCTCTGATGCTGAGTGTGGTGCTGGGAGGCTGTGCTTTAACCAAGCCTGCATTGCGGGAGATTGCCGCGAGACCAAAGATTGCTCCGGTGGTAAAGCTTGTATTAAAAATAACTGTGCTTCTTGCACAAAAAACTTGGACTGTGGGGCCGGAAAAGTCTGCTCCAATGCTGTTTGTATCGCAGGTGACTGCTTGACAAATGCCGATTGCCAGGGCGGCAAGGTTTGCTCTGCCAACTTCTGCTCACCTTGTGTGAAACGTGCTGAATGTGGTTCTGGGCGTGTGTGTGCAAAGGGAGTCTGCCACACGGGAAATTGTGCGGCACACTCGGACTGCTCCGGTGGTCAGGTCTGTAAAAGCAACTACATTTGTGGTGTCTGTGCTGACAACAAAGATTGTCCCACTGCGACACCTTCTTGTGTGCAGGGTGTTTGTCAGATCGGTGTGGTGAATGATGCACAAAAGAATGCCAAACGTTGGTCCGATGGGACATTTGCCAGGGACTGTGCTGAGTATCGCTTTCCCCCCAAAGGTCGCTCTCCTGGCACAAGTGACGGTGTGTATCTGATCAAGCCTATTCCTGCCCAACCCGAGTTTCCGGTTCATTGTGATATGACCTATGCTGGCGGAGGATGGACTCTTATTCTCAAAGTGGATGGGAGTCGCAATGAGTTCTTGTACAAAAATGCGCTCTGGACCAACCAACAAACATACAACGCAACAAAGCCCGCCTTTGACAACCAACAGGCGAAGCTCAAAAGCTACTTCTCTGTGGGCGTTCAGGAAATATTGCTGCGGATGCGAGACCCCGCGAGCAGTGGCCCGTTGCGGTCCTTGATTGTTCGCAAAAAAGCGGCGAGCTTTTATGCTCTGGTCCAACCGGGAAAGCGTGTCTCGTTTGAAGTTAATGCAGGCAAAAGTGCCTGGAAATCTTTGGTGCGGTCGCCGTCTCTGCAATTTGGTTGCAACCTCGAAGGAATCAACATTGCAGGCAATGGTACAGGGGATATCGACAATGTGCGTATCGGGTTTTTGAATAACGATTTTGACTCTTGTCGAAGCACTGACTCCTTTATTGGGCTCGGAAGTGATCGGCTTTCCGCTGGCAACTTTGCACGGTGGAATGGCTTTGGTAACGATCGAACGACCAAGACCTTTGCCTATCTCTATGTTCGTGACCTGCGAAGTACAACAAAGCTCAAAGAGCACAAAGGTGCTTTGCGAAACTCGGATGGTACTAGTGAAAAGAGCTGTCTTGCTTATCGCTTGCCTCCAACTGCATCTACAAAGAGCGGCTTGTACTGGATCCAACCTACGGGCCAGACAGCCTTCCAAGTATACTGTTTAATGCTTACACAAGGTGGAGGCTGGACTCTCCTGCTTAAAGCTGATGGTCTGAAAACAACCTTTCAGTATGACGCATCACTGTGGACAAACAAAACTCCTCTCAACGCAAACAGTCCTGGCTTTAACTTCAAGGAAGCCAAGCTTCAAAGCTATGCGACTGTCCCTTTTTCAGAGGTCTATGTGATGATGTTTAAATATCCGATCCCTTCGAGAAGGCCGCCATATCGTCACGTCATTGTTTCTAAAAAAGCGACCTCTATGTACGATCTGCTTCGGCAAGGTACTCCTACAAGCTTTGATGTGCCTCTCGGCACACAAGCCTGGAGAGATGTGGTGGGAGGGGGAAATGTTCAAACCAATTGCAACCGAGAAGGATTCAACAGCATCTCCACATCTCGCTTTTGCAAAAACGCCCCTTCCTCGGGCAGTTGTGCTCGGGTTCGTATCGGGCTCATCGGGGATAACAACAACTGTGACTCTCCAGACTCACGCATCGGGGTCGGAGGCAGTGGCGGAAGCTGTAACCAAAACAATAGCCTCAGTGTTGGAAACACTCATCAGTGTACATCCAACCCCAACCGAAGAGACCGCAGAGAGATCTTTTCCTTCGGTCATGTGTGGGTACGATGATCTAGACTTCCAAACATCCGATACTTTGGATCGTGGCCGGTGCTTTGTTGGTGTAGGGAAAGGATGCTTTGTTGGTGTAGGGAAAGGATGCTTGGGTTTTTTAGAGGTTGAAAGGGGGAAGAATCGTAAAATGATGCTTATAATTCGATGGGTTTTGTTGTTGGGACTTGTGGCAGGGATGCTTGGTTGTCAGCCGAGGGTTCAGTTTTCTATACCGGAAGACCAGCCTTGTACTCCCCCTCCAGACTTAAAAAAATACTTGCGGGATAATCCGGCGATCTCTGCTTGTCTTGTGGTGCTGTGGAAGGGGCAACCTCAAGGCGTCAATGCGGGATACCCCATCTCATTAAAGGCGAATGGTAGTTTTGTCTTTCGACGTGAGAAGGTGAACTCCACCAATGCGGGGTTCTTTGAACTCCCGAAAAAAGCACGTGGTCAGTCTCTCCTCTTTCGAGTCTATGTCCTTCGACCTTCTGCGACGCCGACCACTCTTGAGGAACACGCCGCTGTCTGTAATATCATGGGGGCTCCTGACTACAACTGTTTTGCTTCGGATAGCTATCAATGTTGGTCATCCATTCAATTTACTCCCCAAACGGCACAGAAATCATACCCTGTTCTCGCGATACCAGGAGGTTCTTGTCGTGTCTGTCAGCCCGAGATCTGCGATGGAAAAGACAACAACTGCAACAACCAAATCGACGAGTACAACGAGATCCTCAACCAATCTTGTCCTTAAATCGTCGAAGGGAAAAAATGCTTCTTGAACAAGGAACAGATAGTTTTTTCTGTCCATTTATTTAAAACCAGTAAGGAGCCTAAGGGAGTTGCATAAAAGGGAGTTTCGTATGAAAGAACAGAGTGGCATTGCAAAGCGGTCTTTTTTTTATCTTGTTTTATTTTTCTCTTTTCTTTCATCTCTTGTAGCATCTTGTAGTGATACTATTCCAACAAGAGAGCATGTTCTCCAAGAGAGCATAGGTATTCAAGACGGTGGAGTATCCGACGATACAAAGAGTACAGATGTCAACACTCAGGAGGAAATATTAAGGAACGATAAAGAAAGGACAGACGTCCTTACGCAAGATAGTAGCACAAGACATGAGTCGAAAGAAAAAGATGGAGTTTCCCGAGATACAGGTACAGATAATCCATGTGGAAAGGGTACTTCATTTCGGGCGGATGTCTTTCCGATCTTGCGGTATTGTTCTTGTCACAGTGGAGCAAGTGCTAAGTTTGAACCATTCTTTATGACAGCACAAGATACTTTTCGCAAACTTGTGAAAAAGAAGTCTGGTGAAGAGGCATGCAACAACAAGGTTCTTGTTATTCCTGGCGATGTTAAAAATAGCTACCTGATTCATAAGCTAGAGGAAACACCCGGCATTTGTGGCAAGCTTATGCCTCCTGACGGCAGTCTACCAGAAGAAGAAATCGCAACCATTAAACGGTGGATTTGTTATGGTGCCAAAAATAATTAAAAAGGGCTCCTTTGTCTTGTTGTATCGCTCAACGTGCTCTTTGTATCGCTTTTTTCTTTGTGTGCTCTCATGAAGAACGCGACATCATATTCCCATTACCACCAGACCCCTTTGCGTAGCTTTGTATTGCGTTATCTCCTTCCCCTACTGGCGGTGGGTGTGATTGGCGCGACAGCATTGCCCCAACCCTTTCACGGTGACCAAGCCTTATACCAGCTAGGGGCCCGCATCCTTGCAGAAGGAGGGGCTTTGTATCGTGACCACTGGGACCTCAAAAAACCAAGTATTTATGGATTCCACTGGCTTGCAGGAACGCTCTTTGGATTTTCTCAATGTAGCGTACGCTTGCTTGAATTAATCTTGATGTTGTTGCTCAGTGGCCTGATGATTCGTGAACTTCGCCTGTATTTTCACCTTCCTTGGATGTCAAGCCTGACTCCTTTTGTTACGGTTGGGGCCTACTATCTCACAGCGGATACTTGGCACCTGAGCCAACTGTCTATTCTCGCGTCGATCCCGCTTTTTCTCTCCCTTTGGCTGATGGCCCGCACAGGGTTGTTGCGTCTATGGCAGAGCAAGAGCCCCCAGTCTCCCCTGTCCGATTCACAATCTCGACCTTCTTCCTTGTCCGATTCACAATCTCGACCTTTTTCCTTGTCCGATTCACAATCTCGACCTTTTCCCTTGTCCGACTCTCAATCTCGACCTTCCCCTTGGGTGGAGAGTTCTATGGCTTTGGTGGCTGGTCTATGTGCCGGAATAACGATCTCCTTTAAGTTTGTCTACGTTCTAATGATCCTCTGTGGTTGGGTCTTTGGTGGCGTGGTCACTTCACGTGCTATGTCAGTAAGCTTTCTTTCCATTGTACGACGTCAATGGCTCCCTGCGCTTCTTGGCATCACTCTTTGGCTCTCTCTCGTTATCACCTGGATGTGGTCTCGTGGTTCACTTGCCGACTTTGGGTGGACGATGTTTTCTTTTCCCTCTGAGGCTATTTTGTTGGTAGGTACTCATCACCTCGGTAAGCTATTTGCTTCAGCAAAATGGTATCTGCTCGCTTTTGCACCGTGGATCTGTCTTGCTCCTGTCGCCTTTTTTCCCTGGCACCGCCACGCTAGAAATCCAGGAAATCTTCTCTGGCTACTCTGGTTGCTCTCTGGTACTATCGCTATCTACCTCGAAAACTTTGCTTGGTGGCCCTTTGACTTTCTTCTCCTTGTCTTTCCTACGGGAATCCTCGCACTTCGAGGGCTAGACAATATTCTCTCTTGTCGCTTCTTGACTCGATTCAGGTTCTCTCGAAGCCTACTTGCTAGTCTCCTTGTGATGGTCTCTCTGCTTTATCCTATCTCCTCCCATGTCGATAAGTTTTCAGCACTCTCCTCACTGATCATGAACCCAACTTCTGCTCAGCTCCTTACTTATCGACGGACCATTGATCCGAATACGAATCAGATCTGGAAAGCCACTCGCTTTCTCCTGAAACCTCAGGCACTACCCGGCCCTATCTATGTCTTTGGAGACCCGCTCTATCTCTTACTTTCCAAGCGGCGGCAAGCCATCTCACTCAACGGTTGGGCTTGGAGTGTCTCCACCCGCTCACAATGGAAACAACTCCCTCATCAATTGTGCCTGAAACAACCTGTCTATATTTTCATCGCTTCCTATTTCAAAGAGTTAATCCAACGCCGATCCCCGATGACGCTTCACCTGCTTCGTCGAAATTATACTCTGATTCGCCGGTCTCAAGAGGGCGTTTGGCTGAGAAAAAACAAACTCACTCCTTGTGATGATAGGCTGTTGTTACAAAAATCTCAAAAGTGATAGGGAAAGAGTCCAACCTCGGGTCCATTACCTGCTCTAGCTGCATCTCTACTATGCCTGACTCAGCTTGATCGTTCGTGTGCGACACGATAAGGTTGCACAACTTCTTGATAATTATTATGATCTCATAGCCCGGCTTGATCGGTTTATTTCCTCCGCTCGTAAGGAATTCACCGTTCAGGCCGGTGAATGACAGTGCCTGTCATGTTTAGATAAGAATGCAACGCTCTATATGATGTCTATTGTAATATCTTGTGAAAGCATATAATGTCATGAGTATTTGATCTCAATAGATTTTTTTGTGAGATGAGCTCATGGCAACATATATTGGTATTCGATTCCCTGAGCGAGCAGAATTCTTAGATGAATATCAAAGCTACAAGGTTTTCCTTGAGCATTGGGATTCCTTAACTACCGCATTGCGTACCCACTTTACTTACGAATGATCCTATATTTAGAGATAGATTTTCAGAAGCTGTGAATGCTCAACACTCTCATTCGATACAAAAACAGGTGTGATGTATCTCACAGAATTAATAATGATCCACATCACAAAAAAGAGATGACAGGTATCACTCTAAAATAATTGAAAAAAAATCACAAAAAAACAGGAAACAAATTTGGTTCGACTCCGATACTCAAGGTGTCTTCAACAAAACACCAAAAAGCAGCAAGCCTGCTTCCAAATCATATTTTGAGTCCGTCACAATCACATTGATCAAATGGGGAGAAGTGCAATGAAGATCCAGAACAACTACGCGCAATTTCAATTCAACACATCTTTCTTTCAGGCGAACCAGAGCCAAGCTGCTTCACAGGCGAACTTTTTTCAGTCGTCGTTTGCATTGTCTAGCTTTCAATATTGTGCTCCACAGAAGGCACCTTCGTTGCCTCGTTCAACT
Organism: Myxococcales bacterium; assembly: GCA_027005175.1. Taxonomy (GTDB): domain Bacteria; phylum Myxococcota_C; class UBA6777; order UBA6777; family UBA6777; genus M3003. The sequence continues at coordinate 1,864 of JALTMC010000751.1, read as the reverse complement.
CCAGCTTACACGCCAGCACCACAGGCGAAGCCTCAGATGTTGTCGTATCCAAAGGTTGGAATTATCGGTAACACTCGACCTGAGCCACAAGCCAGTAAGACCGTTGAAAGCCGCGTGATTGGTAGTGAGACCAATCGCACCAACATTCACACCAAAGGTGGTAACCCCTGGACCCACAACGCAGGCAACAAAGACGAAAGAATCGCAGTTTGGTGGGCTTTGCAAAAGAATGGCAACGTTCGTTACGATGCAGATCGCAAGCAATTTTTTACTACGGATTCTCAAGGTGGTCGCAAAGACGTAGCTTCCTTGCAAGACGTTCTGAATGTGGTCCGCCAAAATGGTGGTGTGGCTCCTGGAAATGGCAAAGCATTCAACGCTGTGGGTAACTTTGTGGACAATGCTGTAAAGACCAAAGGTCAACCCACTGCACCAGCGTCTCCTCGTGCTCAGTCTTCTGCACCTCAGGTATGGTCCGGTCCGAGTCAAAACGCTCAACCGACATGGCAAAACCCACAGCGATTCATTCAGCAAATTTTGCAGCAAGTACTGCAACAGCTTCGATTCTAAATCTCTAGAAAACAAAACGTTTGATTCTTAGATACATTCACACACGACAGGTGCGTCTGTCACACATGACAACACAAAGGAGGCTATGGTGGCTGGCGGAAACATGAGAGTATTCAACGATCGTTGGGCAAATGGATATCAAC
>JALTMC010000751.1:0-1141 GCA_027005175.1 Myxococcales bacterium | reverse complement strand
TTTGTGATTGATGCTCACACGAAGAAGTCAGGTGACTTTACACAAGCTCGAACTGTGGACAACAAAGAAGTGTTCTTTACCGAAAGCGGCGCAAAAAAGTACGAAGAGGTAAAGGGGTTGATGGAATTTTACGGTCAGGATATGTACGCAGAGCCCGATAATGCGAATATTGATTGGCAAAGGAAGTTTGGCGAAACGTTCCAAAATGAATCCCATCTTGGCAATCCCAACAAGTAAACCTGGGGTCAATTGCATTGGTTGCACAAATTGGGTACCATTCTGCTTTCTGAAGAGTACAAAACAGCCGCTGCAGGGCGCTTGTCTTCTAGGCAGATTTGTTCCCGATGCAATCGCTCCTACCAGGTAGAGTTTGCAGATTGTCCTTATAATTCACTCACTCCCAATGCTCGGTGCGTTCGATCGATTCTCGAATGGTCTCAGACAAACTCTTCGAGAGGCTCTTCTATTTTCACGAACTCTCGTGCCACTGCGTTGTATTTGAGTTCTCTCTCCATCTGTCTTGAACTTTCAGACTCTGACGGTATGGTGTGTTTGTGCGTCGAAGGTGTCGTCGTGGCTGATCACGAAGATCTGTTTGAATCCCTGAATGGAGGAGAGTTGGTTGGCGAGGTTGCGTCGGCGGTCTTCGTCCATGTGGGCGGTGGGTTCATCAAAGAAGGCGACACGTATACTTGATAGTTCTTTCACTAGAGCCATGCGGAGTGCGAGAGCTGCGGCCATCTGTTCGCCGCCGGAGAGGTTGGCAAAGCTTCGCTCTTGTCCGTCTTCTTCGACGATGAGAGAGTACCGGTCTCTTTCGAGGTCGAGCCATTTCAGGTGCATGCGATGGTCGTCGAGCAATTGGGCAAAAATACGTCCCGCCTCATCGGAGATGGACTGGATCAACAGACGTGTTATTTCGGGCTTCGCTCGTTCGTAGATCTTGCGTATAAAGTCGCTGCACTGTTTTACTTCTTGCAACTCACTGTATCGATGTTGCTTCTCTTGAAGTTTCTCAGAAGCCTGTGTGAGCTTTGCGATTTCCTCCTGCAACTCTTGACTGCGTTGTGTTTGATGAGAGATGTCGCGATCCAACTCTTTTAACCGGCCAAACAACAGCCGCTCTTCTTGTTCGAGGGAG
>JALTMC010000750.1 GCA_027005175.1 Myxococcales bacterium | reverse complement strand
GCTCTGGTGCCATATAGGAAGCCGTTCCAACCAGTGTCCATTCATCTTCACTGGGTTCAAGGTCGCCACGCAAAATACGAGCGACACCAAAGTCGAGCACCTTAATTAAATCACCGTGCCGTTGAGGCACCAACATCACATTTTTGGGCTTGAGATCGCGATGGATCACACCCATTTGATGGGCTTCTGCGAGAGCATCGAGGATTTGTATGCTCGCCTTAACACTGCGTTCGACAGAAAGGCGGCGTTCTCGCTTCAGGATTTCATGCAGTGTCTCTCCCTGCACATGTTCCATCGCGATATAGTACCGACCGGCTTCGTCTTCACCAAAATCAAAGGCTCGTACTGTGTAGGGGTTGGTCAGGTGGCCAATGATTTGAGCTTCTTGCTGGAACTTCAGAATACGTTCGTCATCATGGAGCAAATGAGCCGCGACGCGCTTTAAGGCAACTTTGCGATTTCCAAGGCGTACATCTTCTGCCAGGAATACTTCAGAGAATCCACCCCGCCCTAACTTATATAAACAGCGATAGCGTCCAGCGACCCATTGCTCTTGCGTCATTTTACACAACTCCTGGATAGAGTTCTGTCTGCCAATGTGCGCTATCATACCCTTCTTTGCCCCCCGAAACAATGCCACTTCAAGACCTATCAGATGGCCCAACTTACCTTTCAGCTCTTGGGCCTCTCCTTCGTATCTTTAGTTTCGGCTTTCAGGGCGCGATGTTGTCTCTTTTTTAAGTCAGGCTCTTTCGTCGTTAAAATCTACCAACCATGGATATCCCACCCTGTACCGAATGCTGTGCTCCCATGCCAAACCAAGGTATCAGCCGCATGTTTGCGTGCTTTGAAGTAGGTTGCTTCACATGAGACGGTGCTGCCTTCCGTCGCAACCCTAAAACCAGGTTTGCGATCCCAAAACCAATCAGTGCTGCCGCTGGCAGCAAAGGTATTAGTGTCAAGGCCGCGCCCTCTTCAGCAAAAAAAGGCAGCAAACCAAACCCAATGACTGTTCCTAACACAAGACTCACTCCCCCCCAGCTGGCCTGTCCTTTTCCTGTTGCCATCGTCACAATGTTGCCTGTAAGAGTCACCAAGGCGGCTGTTCCAAGTATTGGCAGCAAGCCAAACAAAAAGACATGGTCGGCTGGATCTGTCGCCTCAAAACCGTGAGCTTGAAAGATGACTCCAAGGCGTAGCCTCTTGTGTGTTCGTAGACGCTGACTCTGTTCTCGGTTCAGGGTTGGGTTCGCTCGCTTTGGGGAGGTCAACCTCTTGGCAAATGTGAACTTGTCTTGTGGTGTCATCTTTGGTTGTGTAAGTAACTTCAGCCCTGGCTGTAGAGTTTGGGCTGCTGCGATGCTCATCCCGTAGAATACACAGCACCAGCACACCAAGGACATTACCCTGCGTAATTCACGAGCACTCTGTTGCGAGCGGCAAAACCAGCCCTGTCTTTCGTCAGGCTTGTGTTGGTATCTCGGCCAGCCCTGTCTTTCATCAGGCTTGTTTTGGTCTCTCGACGTGGGGAGCGATGCTTTCAAGGCCAAAGCTGTGCTTTCCTCGCATCTGCTCAGGCTTTGCTCTCTTTCACGACGAACAATACGAACGATGTGGGGTAACGTTTTCATAAGAAAAAAACCTCTTATGTTGTGGGCGTGGAAGCCCCCTTCAGAGCCTACAGCGAGAGCGATGCGCGACTGCGCAGGCAGCCCTGTAGGGGTGAGAAGCCGTAGGCTGAATCAAGCGGATTGGGTGGGGACAGTTGACCCTCCCTCCGAGCTTTGGATGTCATACGAAGTCCACATGAACAGTGTAGAAGGTAGAATACTTCAGCAGATGGATGAGATGCAGTTGCCTTGCCTTGCTGTGCTATATATGCCAACTCCCGGATTTCGTATACGATCCTTATTTTGGTGTTCCACAAACGATCCATTCTGCGAGCTTCATTCGCGCTGTTTCGGGTGGATCATCGGGGCCGGGTGGCATGGTGGTGTTATTGGCGGCGGAACGTAGGAATATCCGTCTTTTTAACGTTTTTACGCTTTCGTAATTATCGAAGATATAGGCTAGCGGTGCCCCTCGCCGGTTCATGCTATTCGTGGAGTGGCATGTGTCACAGTAGGTTGTCATAAATGGCTTTACAAAGTTGGTATAAGTTACCTTGGTTTTTCCATCAGGGTTGGGGCAAGGATAATCTTCAAACTTTGTCCAAAGTCCACAGCCTGTCAGTTGTACAAACAGAAAAAAAGCCAAGAATACACCTGGAAAAAAGCGATAGAACATTGTCGATCCTTTGTGCCGAGTACAGAGTATCATTCGGTTCTTTTGAGATCTGTCATCGTTGCGCTGCTCAGCGATCTATCTGATGCGCGAGGTCGAGATAGGGAATGGAGCAGAGGGTCTCTTTGAGCCCCCTTAGAGATGAAAGTTCATGCCGAGGCTGAGGTTGCCTCCTGCATAGACAGCGGGGCCCATATCTCCGGGGAACCATTTGAGAAAGGCTTCGATTGCGAGAAAGAGTCGGAGTTTTTTGTATCGAAAGATGGGGATGTCTGTGCCCAGGCCGAATCCGATTCCACCGCGATGTCGAATTCCTTCACCGATTCCAAGGATCGCTTTCCCAAAGTTTCCAGCGACAACACTGAGAGATTCTTCGTGTTGGTGGACAATGGAGACTCGGAGATAGGGGCGAACGATTCCAAATTTAAGCCAGCCTTGGATTCCAAGGGCAAACTGGGTTAGCACTCTTTGATCCACCCCAGCATAGCCCAGTCCAAAGTCTCCGTAAATGCCGAAGACATCGAGAAATCGATAGCCAAACTTAAGCTTGGTGGTGAACATCGCGTCACTGCGCCACTCTGTTCCTGCGCCACCCAAACCTGCGGTGACACGGATATCACCAGCGTGTGCTGTTGGGGCTTCTCCCCAAGTTATGACAACAAACAAAACCAACAGACATCCCCACATCACACTGCGGTGTTGTGGGTTCCATGTACGACTCATGATATCTTCTCTTTGCCCCCTGTCTTTTTGGAGGTTGCGGGGCTCCAAGACAGGTTGGCTGTGAATGACGGAACAATCATTATTTCCCCAGATACAAGAAATATCACATCCTGATGAAGAAAAAAATTAACAAATCTGTTTTGGAATGCGTTAAAAGTCGAACTGAGCCGTTGACCTCTTGAGCTTTGGAACTTTGAATGATTGGAAGGAGGCCTTCCATTGTCCAGCCGGATTTGTTCGGTCAGTATTGATATGGATACGCTTGCTTGCTATGCACAGATTCATGGACTTGCGCCGTCGTCTTCTGCAGGCCCTGTACCCTTGGGATCTCCACCGGATCCGATTTACACTCATGCGCTGCCTCGCTTTCTTGCGATGTTTGACGAGTACAACATCCGGGCGACTTTGTTTGTGATTGGAAAAGATGCAGAACACCCGGTACATGCAGAGATATTGCGAGATGCAGCAGCACGTGGGCATGAACTGGCAAATCATAGTTACAATCACTTGTACCGTCTGACACGTCTTTCATCCTCAGGCATTGCTGCTGAGATATCCAGAGGTGCTGATGTGATCGAGCCCTTGCTGTCAGAGGGAAAGAAGGTTGTTGGCTTTCGTTGTCCTGGTTACAATATCACACCAGAGGTTCTGAAGAGCTTGCGGGCTCAAGGGTATTTATATGATTCGTCGATCTTTCCCTGTCCCCTGTACTATCTAGCAAAAGCCACCGTGATTGGTTGGTTGGCATTGCGAAGGCGACCGAGCTTGTCGATTGTTGGTTCTCCACAGGTCTTGCTTTCTCCGAATCATCCATATCAGCCAGGGTTTGATCCTCATCGACCTGCCCCCTCAAAACGACCCGAAGGCTTGCCTCTTGCCTCGCGAGATATATGGGAACTTCCCATGACTGTTCTGCCTGGAATTCGTTTGCCTTTTATTGGAACTTCTGTGTTGATGTACCCACAATGGATGCTCTCTGCTGTGACACGAGGTCTCACCCAAACCCAGCCGTTTCTCAATTTTGAACTTCATGGGATCGATATGATGGATCCCAACGATCCTGGAACACAGCAGCTACGACCTCATCAGCCCGATCTTCGTGTCTCTCTCAAAGAAAAAGAACAACGTTTTCACAACGTGTTTCAACAGATCGCAAAAACACACAGGTTTTGCACTCTCCAGGATGCCGTCACAACATTTGCTACACAAGATGGAGGGAGCTACCGTTTAAGGAGTGTGGAATCGTAATTTTTGCTCTTCATCCATCGTCGTGTGGAGCTCCTCTCCGATCGCGGGTCCGTCACAATCGAGGGGAGTTGTGCCCGGACGGGATGGGGAAGAATAGTACCTCGGATGGGGCTCTTGGAGTTTTCTAGCTCATTCATAACAAACGATGCGAGGCCCTCTCTCGAAGTTGGTCACGGCTGACTTCTCGACGGGCGGCCTTTCTCGACTCTTTAAGGAAGAAACGTATGGCTAAGGATAAGCCTCTCGCGAGTCTCTCTCTGGACCTCGACAACAAGTGGTCCTATATGAAGACACATGGTGATGAAGGATGGGAGTCCTATCCTTCTTATCTGGATATCGTGATCCCTCGTGTGCTTAAGTTTTTGAAAGAACGCGATCTGACCATCACATTTTTTGTGGTGGGACAGGATGCGGCTTTGGAGAAAAATAAGGAAGTGTTGGCTTCCCTGTCAGCGGCAGGTCATGAGATTGGCAACCATTCTTTTAAGCATGAGCCCTGGTTGCATTTGTATTCAGAGGCTGAAATTGAAGAGGAACTGGCTCACACAGAAGAACATCTGGAGCGAGTCACTGGGCATCGTCCTGTGGGATTTCGTGGACCTGGGTTCAGCCTCTCTGAGTCTGTGTTAAGGGTCTTGTCGCGCCGTGGTTATCGTTATGATGCTTCTACGTTCCCAACATACATGGGGCCGTTGGCCCGGGCCTATTACTTTATGAGCCGCAATGACTGGACCACAGAGGAGTGGGACCAACGCAAGAAATTGTTTGGCTCTCTCAACGATGGCTTTCGACCCCTCAAACCTTACCAGTGGGAACTGAAAGGCTATCGTAATATGCTTGAGATCCCCGTTACTACGATGCCTTTGTTCAAGGTCCCCATTCATGTCAGCTATCTACTGTATCTGGGTCGATTTTCCAAGTTACTCGCCCTACAATACTGGAGAACTGCTGTAAATCTCTGTCGGTTGACTGGAACCACGCTGTCCCTACTCTTGCATCCTCTCGACTTTATGGGCTGTGATGATACACAGGATCTGGCCTTCTTTCCCGCCATGAACCTTCGACATGAACCCAAAGTAAAGCTTGTTGGTCAAGTGATCGATACCATGACACAGCACTTTGAAGTAGGTTCCATGCTGAAACATGCTGAGTCTTTTGAACAACTTCCCCTCATCCCCAAGCGACAACCCAACTTTGGTCACGCCTCTGTCACCGGATAGTTTTGCTTGCTCCACAATCCTTCTGTTCTTTGGTCACCCGGCCTTTTTGAAAAATTCTCAGATAGTGGACATTTCAAAAGGTGGTTCTTATGTTGCGTGAATATCTCTGTTGCTTTCAAAACTATCTCATCACTGCGAGTTCGACACTGCTTCAACGTGATCAATGTTTTGTTCAGTGAAGGACGCAGCACGAGCATAAACTATCTTCTTCAATGAGAAAAGGTATAAGATAACAATGATTCAATCTCTTGTGGGAACAACCGTTGGTTCCGTAACAATCGAACGACTGCTTGGGTACTTAAATACAGACATCTTGTGGTGGGAAGGACGTGATATTCAAACACAGGCCCTGCGTTGGGTTCTGGGTCTGGCTCCTCATCTTGCCGATGATGAATCGATTCAGGCACAGTGGCTGGAGAGAGGCCGTGCTCTCCAGACCTTCCTTCATCGTTATGTCCTCTCTCTGGTTGAGATCGTTGAACTTGGCAAACAAGGCAATTTTTTTATCTATGAGGCGATGCCCGATGCTCGATCCCTATTCGATTGGAGGGGACAACTCACATCATCTCAGATCAGCACTCTCTTTTCTGGGTTGGCAGAGGTTGTTGAAGCTGCCCATACAACCTCTTTTGATGAGAAAAGCATTGCTTTAAGATGTGAACTCAAGCCCAACTGTATCTTTGTTGCTGTTGATCAGGACACTGTCTTGTTTCGGTGGTTGTGTGTGCCTGCTGTCTCTGTTCATCATCAAAATCGAACTCAGGCTGGTGTGCTTCGTGGTAAGGATCACTTTCTGTATACGTCTCCTGAAAACATTAAAGGTGAAGTCAAATCACAAGCGAGTGACTTCTTTTCTTTGGGTTCAATGCTTCTCGAAACTGTGACAGGCGAGCACACGTTCCAAGGTGGGAGTGATCTTGAGCTATTGAATAAAATTGGAGAAGGGGACTCCACTTCGCTGAAGCATGCAGATGTCTCTCCTGGTTTGCGGTCCTTGGTGCAGGACCTTCTTCAGCCGAACCAGGAGGACCGACTGTCTGATCCCGATGTGTTTAAAGCCCGCTTACACTCTTCATTAAAAACAAGCTCATCTGGGTATGACGTCGTTTCCAAAGAGGCGGGCTATGGTAAGGGAGAAAAACAGAAGAAAGCCGGACGTGCCGTTCCAAAAGAAAAGAAAGCATCCAAGCGAGAAGCGCGAGGTGGGGGAATCACGGCATCCAAGCCGAAGCCTCAGCCCGAGTCCGACTCCGACTCTGTTGCTACGAAAGAAGTCCTTGCGCCAAGAAAGCCTCCTAGGGAAGAAGCTGCACCCGCTCCTTCACGTCCTGCCCCAGCGAAGAGAAGATCCTTGATCGCCTCGAAACGACAGCGATCTTCGGCTCCTTCCCCCTCTGCAAAGACTCCTTCTTCACCAGCTCCGAAACCACAACAAGCTGTCGCTCGTAAAGCACAGCGACCTTCGGCTCCTTCTCCTACCTTTGACGCAGATGCTCCGGCTCCAGCACCAAAGGTAGACGCTCCAACTCCAGTGCTGACTCCGGGTGCCCCAGCTCCGGCTCCTGGTGCTCCAGCCCCAGCTCCTAGTGCTCCAGCTCCAACTCCATCTCCGGCTTCTGGTGCTCCGGCTCCTGCAGCGGAGGTTGGAGCTTTGCCTCAGCAGAAAGAGCAGGCTTCTACGCAAGCTGCTGAAGAGGCGGTACCTTTGAGTATACCGGCTCCGGAACTCTCTTCCGATCTCTGGGAAGAAGAGTTGGGTGACTTCGATGGTCTCGAAGCAGGAGAGGCACTCTTTGGAGAGTTGGAAGGTGCTGTCGAAGAGCAGAGGGCTTCGGTGATTGATTCGTTGGTTGTGGAGTCGGAAGTGTCCTTTTTGGAGGAGAGCTTTGATGATGATGTGGTCATGTTTGGAGAAGCAAAGCTTGAAGACATCGCCAAGCCAGAAGAGCGGGTGGCTAAGGTGTTGCGTCGAAAAGGGGTGGTGCGAAACTATACGCAGATGAATCCCGGCAAGATCTTTCCGTTGTTGGTCAGCATTGTTGAGGCTGAGTTATATATCAAAATACCGGATCTTCCGCAGGTTCAACAGGTTGAGAGCGAGCAAGTCCTGGAGATTAAGGAGAGTTCACCTTATGTGAGGATTGTACCTGTCCTGCCAGGATGCTTGGTCTCCCCTCCGGAAGCTGTGGTGGATGTACGCAAGGAAAAAGTCGATGTCGAGTTTTGGGTGGCACCGCAAGCAGAGGGTGATTTGACACGTTCTGCACGTATTCAAATCTGGCACGACGGTACCTTGAAGGATGAGATCCCCATTCCCTGTCAGGTTGTCACTCAAACCTTAACCAAGATCGCGTCTTATACCTCGGTGTTCTCATCGTTTGGTGGGGCTGTCCTTGAAACGTATGGACCACAGCTCAAAACCTCTACCAATACATTTCAGTCGGAGGCTCCCAGCCTGGTCTCTTTTGCGTTGCAAAAGGTTGTCTCTTTGCTCTCCTCATCGGGGATATGGCTGGGGTTATTTTTTTTGACGATCGCCTTTTTCTGTTATTTATGGCTAAGGCCCAAGCGCGGTGATATTATCGAACGCTTTCTCTCAACGGAAATTCACTAAACTTTCACAACTCAAATAGGACCTTCTCATGTCAGAGCGAGAAACAGAAGCGAACAGTGGTCAATCCGTCCAGGACAATGTGTGGGAGGACCAACGGCACGTTGTCTTTGCCATATTGGCTCTACTGGGGGTTGCGTTGCTGCAAACCGTAGTTGGTATTCTTGCGTTGGGCCAGATGTTCTCGATCTTTACAGAGAATACAAACCTTTGGGTCGGACGTATTAGTTTGTTGCAGGCCGTTCTTCTGTACGGGATGGCGTTGGGAACTTATTTTCATCGATCTTTCTTTGCGATGGGTGGCACCATTATTTCAGGCATCGCTCTCTTGGCATCGATCTTTGCCCTCAACTTCTATTTGATTCTGATCAGCTTGGCTTGTTTTATCTTAATTTTGCGAGGATATCTGACGCTCCGTTCCATTGATGCTCGTGTTGCAAAGGAAGAACAATCCGATCCCATGGTTGATTTCTATCACCGCTTAATTCCTGTCCTTGTTCGGGTGATGGCAGCAGATGGTCACCTCGACCGACGTGAACGCAAGAAGATCTCCCAGCTTTGTGATCGTATGCGGATCTCGAAGTATGAGCAACAACAGTTAATTCGAAAGGCTCTTAAATACAAACAGAATCCGATCGAGCCGTTGATTGATGGCTTGCTCGCGGCAACAACAAAGGTTGGTTATGTAGACCCTCACCGTAAATTGTTGTCTTCCATGTTGGCTGTGGCTTCTGCCGATGGTATCTTTGTGCCCGAAGAGATCTCGTTGCTGCGGCAGGTTGGCAAACAGCTCGAAGTCCCCAACAATGTGATTGATGCCATGTTGCGTCAGCACCAAACCAAACTTGAGCATATCGAGCCTGCGATTGCCCGAGAGATACTTAGTGTTGGCCCCAACGCTACCACGGAACAAATCCGCGATGCCTACCTCGCCTTTTTGCAAGATTTTGAAACGGAACAATACAATGACGTTGGTTCCACATTAAAGGAACATATCCTCCAACGAAAAGAAGTTGTTGAACGAGCTTTCGAAGTCCTTCAACGGTAAGGCTTTGGGAGCACGGGCATGACAAGGTAGAGGTTGAAAGCTTTTGGGGTACGGTCATATAGGGGTTTAAGGCTTTTGGGGTACGGTCATATAGGGGTTTAAGGCTTTTGGAGCATAGCAATGTAGAGGGCTTCGACTTTTGCTCTTGCCCAGGGAGTTTTTCGCAAAAACTTCAGGCTCGATTTTACCGATGGATCGTTTTGAAAGCAGCGAATGTCGATGCGTTTTCCCAGCTCTGACCAACCATAATGGTCGACCAATTGTGTTACGATCTTCTGAAGAGTGACTCCATGCAAAGGATTGTTGGCTTGTTGTTTTGTCATTCTTTCCACTTTGTATGGTTGTGGAATGTTCCTCAGTTTCTTTCGTTGGGAGATTGTCAATTTGTGGTTTCTTTTCCACTTGGAGCATCTTCCTTTTTATCTTTTTTCTCAGAATCTTGCTCTGGAGTTACTCCGTCCCGGTACTTTTTTTGTATGCCGTGCAAAAAATTACGCATAACCTGGTCTTTGCATTCCCGGTAGCGTTTGTTGCCGGGTTTACGGAAGAAGGCACTCAACTCATGTTCACTCAGCTTGAAATTGACCAGCTCCATGATGTCAAGGACATCTTCTGTTCTCAGGTTTAAGGCGATCTTTAATTTCTTAAATGTCATATTGTTCGTTAAATGCTGCTCTGGTTCCATGGGTGGCCCGTCTTTCTTACCGCGTTTTTCGATAATTAATCCATTTAAAAAAGTGGCCAACTCGACGTCACGACATTCTTGAAATGCTTCATCATCATCTTTCTTTAACCAATGACTCACCTGACTTCGTGTGACTTTTAGGTTGGCTAGGCCGAAGATGGCGATCATTTGTGAATCACTCCAATCGAAGGTATAGCGGAGGCGGCGGATGATATCGTTGTTTGTCATCAGAAAAAACCTTTTATGTTGTGGGCGTGGAAGCCCCTCCCGATCGTGGACCCGGCAGAATCTATGGGACGAAGTCCGGATGGGGTGGGGGGCGTTGATGAGTTGTCCTGATTGTGGGTTCTTGCTTTGATACAAGCACATTGAGTTTTCTTAGGGCTTGGCGACACACGTTTCCTGTTTACATACTTGCTCTGCTCGACAGCCTGTATTGTCTCGACAGCCTTTGATGCACTTCTTTTCCTTGCAAATTTGATCCGCATTGCAGGCTTTGTCATCGCGGCAACCGTCAACGCAACTTTCTTTTTCACAGATCTTTCCAGTGGTGCAAACCTTGTCATCGCGACAACCTTCAACACACTTCTCCTTGAGGCAGATCTTTCCATCCTTGCAGTTTTCGTCTTTGCGACAACCTTCAACACATTTGTCTGCTGTACAGATCGTTCCATTCTTGCAGTTTTCGTCTTTGCGACAACCTTCGACACATTTGTCTGCTGTGCAGATCTTTCCGATGCCACAAATCTTGTCGAGGCGGCAGCCTTTTTTGCACTGGCCTGCAAAGCAGAGGAGGGTTGCAGCGCAATCGCCATCTTTTTTGCAGGGGAGGCAGTAGCCCTTGATACAGATCTTTCCTCCTCTACAGCCGCTAGAATCAAAGCACTCTGGCTGTTTGCAGACTCCCGATTCGCAGAGCTTGTTGTCGCCACAGTCATCATTTTCGGTACAGGGAATGCATTTGTTTTTCCTGCAACGTTGTCCGCCTTTGCATGGTTTATCGGCAGCACATTCGCCCTTGATGCACACTTTTTTAAGGCATATTTCACCCTTGTAACAGTCCTCATGAGCCGCACAGGGCTTTAATACGGAAGTCGGGCTACATCCTTTCACGCTTAAAAATAAGCCAGCACCACATATGAAAATACCAAGTGTCCGTAGGAACAGATGTCTCATCAAAAAGCATCCTTCTCTGTTTCTGTAAACGTGCAGAGATTCAGCACTGAGTCTGCAATACCATGTCAAAGTATACGCTTAGGAGTGGGGATGGAGCAAGGTGTAGGAGTCGAAGTATGGAAAAGGCTCAGGCATCAGTACTCTAGCCAACCCTTCCCAAGGGGATGGAGCAAGGTGTGGGAGTCGAAGTATGGAAAAGGAGTGAGCGGAGGAGAGCCGGGCTAGGGCGAATTATTCATCGACGCTTGCCCACGAGATGCGGAATTTGGCCTGCACACCTTGGAATGAATTCCAAGGCTCGTGGTCTCACAAG
>JALTMC010000749.1 GCA_027005175.1 Myxococcales bacterium | reverse complement strand
TCCTTTTTCCCACTTCAACTTCACGAGTGGGTCGTGTACTACTTGCTTCTGGGTTTTGTCTTATTCTGGCGGAAACAACGGCATCTCGCCATGTCTTTGTTGGTAAGTGCTGTTTTGGTGTGGACTGGCACTTGGCTCCAACGTCAGATCATGCATCGACCTGCGTTGGAGATACACTTTCTGGACGTTGGACAGGGTGACACTGCCTTGATCCGTTTTCCTCACGGAAAGGTGATGCTTGTGGATGCAGGTGGAGCTGTGTTTGGTCGATGGGATGTGGGAGAGCGTGTGCTGCTGCCAGCTCTACGAGCTCTTCGGATCTCACACATCGATTATGCCGTTCTTACACATCCTCACCCCGATCATTACGGCGGATTTGTCGCTGTTGTCAAACATCTCTCTGTTGGTGAATTCTGGCACACAGGCCTGAGAAGTCGCCACCCCAAGTTTCAACGATTGATGAAGCTTCTACAACAACGCAAGATCAAACAGCGTTTGTTTTCTTTACAACACCGAAGATTATCGGTGGATGGTGTGAAAATAGAAGTCTTACATCCCTTCCCTGGACCGTATGAGGGCAAACATTACTACTGGGTCCTTCATGCCAACAACAATTCATTGGTCTTGCGCCTGACATGGGGGCGTTTTCGATTCTTAATGACGGGAGATGTTGAACACCGGGCAGAGCAGATCCTGTTACAACGTTGGCCGGATATACAAGCTGATGTGTTAAAGGTTCCTCATCATGGAAGTCGAACGTCTTCAACGGCGGCATTCTTGGATCGTGTTCGCCCAAAACACGCGCTCTTTGGCGTTGGTCGCGACAATATGTTTGGTTTCCCACACCCCTCTGTCTTGCGTCGCTATCGCAAACGAAAGATCCGTATGTGGCGGACCGACCTTCATGGTCGTATCTTGCTTCGAACAGACGGAACGAATTTAACAATAGAGCCATTTCTGCGGTAGCCACAAGCACCTGAGAATTCATTCTTTGGCGGGGAAAATCCCACACCTTGTCGTGCATCTTGTGGGAAGAAGATGGGTCGTTGAATTTTTGCAAGTTGTTGCAAACTCCAGGTTCAGCTCATAGTTGTCGATACCCCCTTCTTAAGATGGGTCGTTGAATTTTTGCAAGTTGTTGCAAAGGCTCTTCTTCCTATGACAGAGCGGTTTCAATGTAGGGGGTTTGTGCTTTTCCTTGCCAACGAATGAAAAGTATCTTACAGAATGAGAACGAAAGAGTACAGTCATCAAGTGATAGGAGTGTGAATGAGAGTCATCGGTGTGGACTTGGGAGGGACACAGCTTCGTCTACGTTTGTGTCAGAGAGGAAAAAGTATTCTTGAAGAACCAGAGATCCTGGCGGAACGTCGGGAGCTTGTGGAAGAGCGAATACCGGCTGGTGTTGTAAGTCAGCTCACTTTTTTGATTCGAGAGATGTTGCAAGAAACAGGTCTGGCGGAGTCGGATCTTGTGGTCTCATGTGCGGTGGCGGGGATGTTGGATGGAGGGGGGCAAGTGGTAAAAAATGCCCCCAACTTGGAGTGGCGTGATGTTCCTTTTGCTGCGATGCTTCGAGACGCGCTCCCCCAAGTTCGTCATGTTGTTCTATGGAATGATCTCAATGCCGCGACATGGGGTGAGTTCGTTGCAGGTGCAGGGATCGGGGTGAAGAATGTGGTGGCTGTTTTTGCTGGCTCTGGTGTGGGGGGAGGTCTCGTTCTCAACAGTCGTTTGCATGATGGGGCTTGGGGGACTGCGGGTGAAATTGGTCATCTGAAAGTCGTCCCTCATGGGCGCTTGTGTGGGTGCGGTGGCTTGGGGTGTGTTGAAGCCTATGCGGGAGGACATGCGATGGCAAACATCGCTCGTGAGAGGTTTGAGCACAGCCCTTTCCTTCAACATTGTGTTGCGTCAGAGGGAATCGACAAACTATCTCCGGTAGAGATCGCTGCGGGCGCAAGAGAAGGAGATGCGGTTTGTTCTCAGATCCTTCAACAAGCAGGGAACTCTTTGGGCCTCGCGATCAGTCATTTGGTGACCTTAGTTAATCCTGCAAAGGTCATCCTTGGAGGAGGGGTTTTGTTACACTGGAGTGAACTTCGAAAGCTGGTGGAAGAGCATGTCTTTGATTCGATCAGCACTCCTGCAAGCATAGGATTGCAACTTGTATCTTCGACTTTGGGTGATGATGCTGGGATGGTTGGAGCTGTGGACCTGGCTCTACGGTAAGGTTCTTGGTGCTCTTTGAAGATGGAAGAGAACAGAGTCGCTGCCTGTTTTTAGCTTTTGGACTCTGTGTGTCATAATACCATCTTCAAAACCTTCTCTACGGAAGCGAAAACGGATTGTTTTCCCGACTTGAAGGGGAAGACGGAGTGGGGTCTTTCCAGCCTTCTCACCATTCATATAGACCGTCGCACTTGAAGGTACCGTCATGACCACAACTTGTTGGAATCGCTTTGGGCTTCGTCGTGATGGGGCGTGACGAACCAGGGACATTCGAAAGTTGACTTTCTTTTGTACCCGTCGTGAAGATGGCGGTACTTTGGTTTTTGGCATTTCTGCGGTAATTAGGAAATAGAAACTTCCCACAGCAATCAACACACCAAGCCAGACGATCACAAGCAATCGTTTCTCTCGGCGACTCATGCGAAGCCAACTCTGCAGCAGCTTGGAGTAAGACTCTTCTTGGGTTCCTGTGCTCTCTTTTGGAGCGAGGATATCCGGCCTTGTGGAGGAGGAGGGAGGTGTTGTGGGTAATGCGAGCGCCACGTTGGGGGAGATGGGCTCCGAGTTTGGTGATGTCTGTGGAGACATCACAGGCCTTGTGGAGGAGGGGGGGGGAGGTGTTGTTTGTAGCGCAGATGTGGGCCTTGGCAGTGCTGTCGCAGGCATTGTGGGTGGTGCTGTCGCAGGCATTGTGGGTGGTGCTGTCGCAGGCATTGTGGGTGGTGCCGTTGCGGGCATTGT
>JALTMC010000748.1 GCA_027005175.1 Myxococcales bacterium | reverse complement strand
TTGAGTGTGACGTGTTCGTAGAGGTTTCGCTTTCTTATGACCAACATTCCAACGTTTTGCTTTACTTCCTTGCTCCATCCCACTACAAATCAAGTCTGTTTTCTCTGGAGCTATCGTTGACGGGAGTGGGGGCCTTTGTTAAAGTCCTGACCCACAATCAAAGTGTAAACCTCGGGCAAATAGGATAAAAACCGTTGGATTCGAATGTATTACAGACACGTGAGAAGCTGGGCCTTTGGTTGCTGGCTCTGGGTTCTCTGACGGTATATCTCAGCTATGCCTGGCAACCTTTAGACCGCTTGGTGGGGTTGTTCTCTGGAGATGACATGTTTTATTACCTGCAAATCGCAAGAAATATTGCGAGAGGGGCAGGTGTGACTTTTGATGGAACAACTCCAACAAACGGGTTTCATCCGGTCTATATGGTGTTTGTTACGGGGATCTTTGCACTCTTTCCAGGCCACTCTCCAGAGTTTTATGCACAGGCCAGCCTCACTTTGTTATCTGTAGCCAGTGTGGCAACAGGTGTCTTCTTGTTCTTCCTTGTCCGACGTTTAAATGGCCCACGTGCGGCGGCTTTGGTTGCTGTGATATGGCTGATGAACCCCTATATTATGGGGACTGTTCATATCGGTGTAGAGGTGGCACTGGCTGCGTTGATGTACGCTGTGTCGATGACGATGTATCTGCGATGGACGGAAGCCTGGACACAACGGATGCCACGACAGCTTGAAACATTTGCTATGGGAGCTTTGCTGGGACTTACTTGTCTTTGCCGCACCGACAGTATGTTCTTTGCTTTGTGTTTGGGGCTGGCCATGTTGTACTGCTTGTATCGCTCTGCTTTTGCACGTCGATGGCTGCTTCACTTTGTGACATTTGTGGGGGGAGGATGTGTTGTGATCTTGCCCTGGTTTGCCTGGAACTTTGTACGGATGGGCACCATCGTGCAAGACAGTGCCCGAGCTTTGACCTCTCTCAAGCATGGACTTTATCTACAAACACACGGTTGGACCGGGATCTTCACCGTTAAAATCCCCTCCACCATTGAATATTGGTTTCTGAATCTCTCGAATATCCTCTGCTTACCCGGACCTTGGATCGCGATGTTGTTCTTTCTCCTCCTGGCCTGGGTTGCTCTTCGACCGAGACACTCTCATGGTTCAGAACACGCAAACCTGTCGATTTCCAAACGTGCCCTCTATCTTGCCCTTTTGGGTACACTGGTCATGCACCTTTTCTTTTATGCCGGATACTTCTGGTTTATGCAGAAGTGGTATTTTCTCAGCCCCACGGTATGTATCGTTGTGTTGTTTGGTGCAGTGTATGAGCAGATCGAAGGATGGATTTCCAAAAGAAAGGTGCCACAGCAGATCGAAGGATGGATTTCCAAAAGAAAGGTGCCACAGCGTATCTTGTGGGGTTCGATGTTTGTTCTTGTGATGGGTCTGTTTGTTTGGAGGGGCTCTCCTGCAGTTCGGAATGGCTTTTATCCCTGGCAAACGTTGTATTTTAACATTGCGAAAAACATGAAGAAACAACTTCCTACGGGAACGCGCATGGGGACCTTTAATACAGGGATTTATGGATATGTGATGGACCGTGGTGTGGTGAACCTTGACGGTGTGGTGAATGGTCAGGTCTTACAGGCACTCAAGAAAAAGAAGTTACTGGCCTACTTACATCGTATGAAGATTACTCATGTTGTGGATCATATCAATGCGATTCAGCACTTTGCAGCCTGGGCAGAACCTTCCTTCCAAAAGAGCTTCCAACTGCGTGGAAGAGTTCGAGCCAACACAACAGGTGGGGATATCCTGATTCTGCGACTTATCCCTCCTGTTACGCGCCTCCGTCCTTATCCTCGTACAACTTCCACATCAAAGCGGACTCATCGTTAGCCTGTGATGGCTACAAGCATCGATGATGAATAGGCTCCGACGTGGAAGTCTCTCGAAAGGTCGAACCGTTTTCTTCTATCTTTCTCGGATCGATTTGGAGCTTTGGAGTCGAAACTCGTAACTTTCCCCTCTTTGTGCTACGTTGCGTCTTCATTTATGCAATTTGTGAGTCATCGGTTGAGTGTCATGTGTGGTGTGGTGCTTGCTGTTGCTCCATTGAGGACCTCGTCATGTGGAGAAAAAGGAAAATCATGCGAAAACGTTGGTTGAGTTATTTGGTGGCTGTGATGGTATGGGGTGGAGTGGGATTTGTTGCGGATGTTGGGGCAGAAAAGGCAAAACCAAGGGTTGAACCGAAAGCGGCGAAGCGGGCTCCTGCCCGAACGGTGGCGCGGAAAGCACCTGCTCGTCGGGCTGTTCCACCGCGTTCTGTGGTTGTGGGAAAGAAAACAGGAGAAGCGATCTTCAGGCAGGTGTTGGCGGCGAGCCAGGCGACAAGCCAACAACCGAATCTTTTTGAACAGTTGCGCACAGCATCTTCCAAGATAAACTGGGTTGCGGGGAAGGAAAAGACTTTTGTTGGTAATCTTCGCCTCTTTCAGAAAGGAAAGGCCAAGTCCCTCTCCGACAAGCTGATCTTGCTTCGAGAGAGAACCGGAGACGTCTTTGTCTTGGCGATGCCCAAAGATGCGGCTCTCCTGAAAAAAGGAGCCAAGTCTCCCTACGCTGACTTCAAAAAACAACTGAAATTCAAGATGAAGTTTAAGGTCAAAGTCGTGGCACACAACGTTGGAGGGCAAACCTTTCACTTTGCTCAACTGACAGCAAAGCCCCAACGTCAACTGCTTGATCGTCTGTTTTTTATTGCCATCGTGTTGTTGCTGTTTCTTGTGATGGTGGGGATGGGGCTGTCCCTGACAACACGTGATTTTGCTCTTGTTTTTACTCAACCACGCGGTATGTTGGTGGGTCCGATCTGCCAGTTTTTGTTGCTTCCACTTGCAGCATTTGCCATCGGCAAGGCGTTTGGGTTTGCCGATAACTATCCGTATATCTTTGCTGGCATGATCTTAATC
>JALTMC010000747.1 GCA_027005175.1 Myxococcales bacterium | reverse complement strand
GCATGCGTTCACGGGAGAAAAATGCTCCCGACATCACCGGAACCTGTGCAATGCCAGCCCACACTGCAGCGAGTCCTGCGGCAACCATCGCAGCACTGTTGGCAACAAAAGGATCTCGACGGGTTTCCCGCATATTGACGTACAACGAACGTTGAACCTCTTTTTTCAACAGATTAATACGGTAGGAATAGTATTCGAAGTCGCGACTATCTGGGAGCGCAAAACCCTGCCCTCGACGCCAGAGATTCAGTCGTTCTAGAGTTCGAGCAAGCAACAGTCGAACTCGAACAAAGGAGCCCTCCCCATCTCGCAAGGCAGGGTTACTTTCAGCACATGCTGCGATCTCAGACAAACTTTCGTCAAGAACCGCACACCCGTACTCTTCAGCAAAAGAGAGAGAAGAGAGAAGGTCTGGAGGAGCAATGCTTCGAAAGACCTCTACATTCGCAGTCACACGTCGCAATGTTCGCAGTGCATCAATGCAGTCCGTACAAAACCTCTCCAGAGAAAAAAGCAAAGAGGCATTGTCCTTGCGTCCTTTTGATGATTCTGCCAGCTTACGCAAGACACGAGCTTCACGCTGGATGGTATCCGAGACTTCTGCACCAAACATCTGCGAGAGGGCTGTCATGGAGTTACCTGTATCCTGCGAATCTTGCAGTATCCTTTTCACTCGGTGAGAGAGTAAACCCGCAGGATTTAAGGGGTGCTCCAGATCACACAGATCAGACAACATTAAAGAGGGCGCATGCAACCGAGCATACACTCGGCAATTTTGATAAAACGCATCTTGTTTCCAGGAGTCGGCAGAGATACCAAAGCTGGTGGGAAAAAAGAAATAAATATCTTGTGAGAAGGACGAGTCTTGTTTTCGACTCATCGGAAGAGGATAAAATTGTCGGACTTCCAACGTCCGTCGATCACGAGCCACAACAACAGGAGCTTCAAACTGTCCAGCAACTCCCCAGCTTCCGCTGTCGTACAGCGGCTGAATGGTCTCTACGCTTTGGGTATAACGAGTTGACATTCGCCAGCCTCCCGTTGCAATAAACCTCCCAA
The DNA here is from genome assembly GCA_027005175.1 of Myxococcales bacterium. Taxonomy (GTDB): domain Bacteria; phylum Myxococcota_C; class UBA6777; order UBA6777; family UBA6777; genus M3003. The sequence goes on along the minus strand of JALTMC010000747.1, from coordinate 1,922 downwards.
GGGCTCTACGCAAAGTTCGACCAGCGCAGCCACAAAAGAAGCGATGCGGCTTTCCATAACGATCACCACATACCCTTCCGTTTCATCGTAGTTGAGCACCAACTTGTCAGGTTGCGAGCGATGCAGAAAGGCTCCTTCGATCAGAAGAGTCAGTGCCAATCCCACACGCCCTCGGGCCTCAGCAACCATCACATGAGGCCACTCTGCGGGCTGCTGCAATGTTTTCTGCTCAAACTCAACCATGGCATGAATCCGTAGCATCGCACGCTCTACCAGTGTGGACAATGGAAGAACCACAACATCGGAGGACAGAGGCAAATGAGAGGGCCGTAGCTCGGTCTGGTTGACCAAGAAGACTCCAAAAGGCTCGCTTGTTGGATGTTTTACAGCATGAAGAGCCCCTGTGATGGTGCGCTCATCTTCAGGCAGAGAGATAGACACCTTTTGGCCATCACCTGTATTGTCTGCCCGCTTCAACGCTTCCTGGTAATCGTCTGTTCCAGACCACCGAGCTAAGTTCTCCTCTGCACTTTCACGACGCGTTTCAAACAAACGAAGCGCAGAGCGGTTGAGACCTATCACTCGAAACTGTTCATCAAACAGAACGAGCCCTGTAGGTATCAAGCGAATCAGCTGGATCAATAAGGTCTCACCTGCTCCCGCGACAGCCAGTCGCTTGCGTAAATCAATAGCTAACTCTTCAAACGCACGACCAACATCACCCACCTCATCTCCACTCATTTTTCCAATGGAGACCATATAGTCTCCCGACGCCAAAGCACGCGCCGCTCGGAGAATACGTTGGAGAGGCCGCATAAAAACAACAGCCGCCAACAGAGAGAGAAACAGAGCTACACTTAAGGCTGCCGCCAAACTGTTTCGAAACACTCGTATCAAATTGTCCAGAAGGTGCTGCACACTCTTCACAGGCATAGCCAGTCGCAAGATATCACTCCGACTCCCCAACGTGGGCTGAAGTCGAATCGCAACATACAACATATCGCTCTTAAGAGTCTTTGAAAAACGCCTGGACACCCCCACACCTTCCATCTTGGGATCAAAGCTCTCTCGACTCAAAACCTTTCCCTGCAATCTCAAGATCTCTTGACGTCCAAGAAGGTTACCCAAACCGCGAAAGTCACTGTATGCAGAATCGTAGAGCACAACACCATGAGCATTGAGGTACGTCACCCTCTCATTGAGAGTTTGCGCCATAATTTGCAACTCCACCAAGCGATGCTGCCGAGACTTTGGGGATAAAAAAGTTGCCAGTTTCTGCGTTTGTAAAGCAACACGCTTTGTTTCGTGTGCAAACCAGCTCCGCTGAAATCGCTTCTCTAAGAACAAATAAGTGGGCAGCGTTCCTACAAAAACAATCAGCAAATAAGATAAGAAAACTTTAACAGGAAAAGCCAGGCGCAATACATTTCTCCATGTTTCGGGCTCCAACTCAGCGTCCGCGTCTCTGGAAGGATACCTTGTTTCAGTGAACCGAATAACGCTGACTCCAGCAGATCAAAGCCCCGGCACGGTATAGCATCGGACAATTCACACCCCCTTTCAACAGGGAAACAGTCCGCGTGGCATTCACACGCGCCAATGCCAAGACCCGACACGCGAGACATTGCCTTCTTGCAACAGGGAAGCAGTCAACGTGATATCCACACCCCCATAAAAAAGTGTCCGCTTCTTTAAAAGGATGCAGCAAACCCCTAGTATAGACAAATTATGAGTGTTTGTCTCCTTATCATCTGTGTTGTGCTTGCTCATGACAAAGGACATGGCGAAGTACTAGGCCAAACCACTCTCAAGTCCCGACTGTTTCAAATACTTCAACAAGAGCCCTCCGTGATGGCCATCGTTTCAGCCCAACCCAAAGACGGTGGACTCGAAGCCTCTTATATTCTTGTAAGTTAACGCCA
>JALTMC010000746.1 GCA_027005175.1 Myxococcales bacterium | reverse complement strand
CAAAAATGTTGAAGATAGCTCTCTGTCAAGCGTCGCAGATGATCAAATTTAAGAGATTGCTCCAAGAGTAAGACAGGAGAGCCATGAGGCAATCGCGGTAAGCGATCCCTCATATGCTGGTCTTCCGCTTCCGGATTTAATAATTCGCTCACAGCAAGAATCACTGCCGGAACTCGCCTAGGATTTCCATCCCCCTCCCAATCTCGCAAGAGATCAAATAACATGAGAAGAAATCTCGTAAACTGTTCCTTGAGAGGACCTCCCCCTAGCATCTTCAGATCTTCGAATTGATCCAACATAAAAACCAGAGGGTAGGAGAGAAACGAGAGCAACTCCACCCAATCTCCTAGGATCTGTTGACGATTCTTGATGTTGTCCGAAAAAACTTCTTCTGCTTCCAGTAACCCAAAGGCCATACCAATCAAATCACACAATACTTTTTTATCCAACTCAGAAGTAACAGCAGAACTAGCATATATACCCGATTGAATGCTATCCACAGAACGTATCGTTTCATCAGATCCCAAATCTTCAGATAGGGCTAGAAAATTAGTTTGGTCCGGCCTTTTCGATCCAAAAACAGAGTGAAAGGGATCAGATTTTTTTGTTCTGCTTATTAGTTTTTGAAACCAGCTCGCTTGCTCACGCAAGAAGCCTCGAGTGATCGATTTATCAGCACTATCGAGAATCTCAATCAACAAAAAGGTCATCACATCAATAGGCCGACAATGTGGGAGTCCAGGGAAATCTGAGGAGAACAGTATTTTTTGAAAGGAGTCCAGCAAGACCGCCGCACCGTCCCAGTCCTTTGCTCGCAAAAGCTCAATCGGTTTGACATTGACATAGAGCACTCGTTTTTCTTTTACCTCATAGGAGACTTCTCGAACCAATAGATTCAAAAGGTGTGACTTTCCTGCCCCCGTCCTACCCACAAGAGAGATCACAGGAGGAGACAAGAAACCTTTCCGATAAGCTTGGAGGCTCCGGAAAAGATTTCCCAGCACGGAACTATGCAAATATTTAACATGTTTGATCTGCCGCTTATCAAATGGACCCTTCACATCCAAAGGCTCAAAAGGGCTGCCACCCTGCTCTCGTAACTTTTGCTTAAGTTGCTCGATAGAAAGTGTCATGAATTTGACTCTCGTTTATTGATTTTTTTTTACAAAATAAATAACCTTGTTTTGTGGCTGTAAGATGGCATATTCAGGGTGTGGAATCAGATAAATAGACTCGACCCAAGGCCTAAGCCTTATGAATTCGGCTTCAGTCAAAGTCACAACCACATCCTTCAGCAATCCAGGACCAAGCAAGAGCCTCCACTCTTCATGTAGAATGTCATGAAGTTCAGGTAGCTCCATCCACGCAGACTCAGGAATCGCGTCAAGAACAAGCGAACACAAATCATCCCAGCCGACTGGAGTACCATCAGCCAAAGTGGCTCCTGAGGTTTCTGGTGGTAAAGCGTCACTCTTCTGGGATTGCAGAGCGGTCCCAAGCTCTACCGCACTTGCTTCAAGGGATCGAAGAGGCTTGGCCTGCTTCAACTCTGGCTCTTGATGTTGGACAGACTCAACAGGTGGAGGTGTGAATACTGGCTCTTCTCCCAGAAAGTACGTCGGGATATGTTCGGTCGCTATCCCTGTAAGAAGTTGGTTTTGTTGAGACAGTTTCTCCATCTCAGTCTGAACTCGCCCGAGATTCGCAGAGAGGTCTCGCAACAATGCGGCTGGCCCTTGCATCTCTTGCTGGATCTTCCGTGTTAGCTGCTGCCGAACTTCTGTCATCGCTCGCTCGATATGCGTTGTCACTTCTTGCAAGAGACGCTCTTGCGTCTCCTGCAATGTAAGATGCAAAGAACCAGACAATGCCTCTGCCCAATGATTCGGCTCGTATTGTTCCAAAGTATTCGCAGACTCTACCAGCTGCTTCCACTCGGTAAAGTACCTTTCAATACACTCTCGTTGGCCGGAGATCGCTTCCGTCAACCCTTTCGCAGACTGAGACTTCTCCAACCAGTCCAAACGCAGAGCCTCCGTTTGCTCAGCTTCATACGTCGATAACCAGAGATCTCCCTCCTCACCCAACACATAGAGCTGGGTCTCTATCTCTTTGGTTTTGACCTTGCCCGCTTTGGTTTGCGTCTGAACAATGCTTGTGTGTAAACCTGCTTCTTCCAGGTACATCACACCAAGATTGTACAGCGGCTTTCGAGGTCTCCCCGATTTGGAAGTCTCAAAATGAGGGACTTCATCCTTAACCTTTTCTGCAACACAAAGAGCAGCACCCTCTCGGTATTGTCGAAAGAATGACAACAACTCAAACAATACCTTCTCTTTTTTAACCTGAGCCGCCGACTTTTTCTTTGCTTTCACTTTTTTTGATCTGACTTTTTTTGTTTGTGTACTCATTCTTTGCTCTTATCATCTCGAAACTTCAAAAGATCCCAACCAGAAACATGCACTCCACCTCATCTCTACTCTGATGGAGTGCCCTTCCTGTCATACTGATTTTTCTGAAGTTAGCATTGTTGTTTCATCGACTCAAGACTCTGTGTTTCCCCCACCCACATCCTCATAGAGACAGGAGATGCCTTAAAGTATGCCACGCCCGCCGCTCGTGTCCATGTCCACCCATCACGTCTATGTTCACTCGTCGTGTCTATCTCCACCCATCACGTCTATCTCCACCCATCACGTCTATCTCCACCGGTTCAGTGGAGCCTCTCTGTGGAGGATAGGCTTCACGGAGCGAGTTCTGGTGTTCTCAACAAGAGGTGGAGGTATGTGTTTCATAGATATTTTCATGAAAAAGGCTTGACAAAGAATACGACTGTCCTATGCTAGAGACTGGCATAAGAGTAGAGAGAGGTTTGAAAACTTTATCTCAACAACAGATCGTGATGCCAGGGAGAAGTCCTTCGTTCAACTTGCGTTTGTAGGAGTTGTGTGGAAGGATCGTACGCAATAACCAGCCAGCACATACATCCATGTGGAGTCGCAAACATGTCGCTTTACGAAGCAACCTGGCCCGATGCCCCCTCCATTTTACTGTCTGCCGCCAACACGGGTGAAGCTCTCCGTCATATCAGCCAAGAATTTGGACAGCGGTCGGTATTTCAGTTGGAAGATCTTGTAAGCCTACAGCCCGACAACTTCATTTTAGTCAGACGATGTGGGGAGCTGCACACGCAACTGCTTCCACAGCCGATGCGTTTTTGCCCCGACTCACTTCATCGAATCTTTCTCGTTTCTCACAACCCCACACAACAACAAGCGGCTTTTGCAGTTCATCAGTTGCAAGAATTTCCTCCTCTGATTTTGTGGCACTTTGATCTATTAAATGAAAAAGAGTGTCAGCAGCATGGGACAGTGAAAGATGCATGGAAAGCACTGGCTGAGCAATTCACAATCCACGAATTAGATACAGAGACTCCTGGAATACTTCTGGTTTACAACTACTGCTGCTGCCCGCCTTCTGACCACCTGGAAACCCCTTTACTTCGCCCCAAAAATGGCCTCGATTGAGCACATACAGTCTTCAGCCAAACCAAGGCCTTTTCGAACAATGGAGACGTCGGCTTGAGTTCCTTTGACAAAGACTTTGGGCGCCAATTTGAACCCGTTGAACAAACGATGGTTCTCGGCGAAATCGCATCAAAATTAATGGAGCGTTACGCGCCCGGCGATCCCGAAGTAGCCCAAGAGCACCGTCTGCGAATCATCGATCCCAATGGGGAAGAGTGGGAATACCCGGTCCACAGCGAGGTGATGATAGGTCGAGCCCCCGACAATCACATCACCCTCAATGATCGCTCGGTCTCGCGTCATCATGTGGCCCTCAACACCGATGGAACTCTCTATTGGTTTCAGGATCTCAAGAGTGGCAATGGTACCCAAGTCAACAATGAGTTTATGCAAGAGGGGTGGTTGACGGGGGGTGAAGAGATCGTCATTGGGAACTCTCGCCTTTACTTTTTGCTACCTGACGTTGATGCCCCCCCTGAATTGGTCACAGCCATGGGAGAGAGCGAAGCGAGCGAAGTCCCGGAAGAAGAGGCCGCCCAAGAAGAAGAGTTCGAACTCTCTCAGCAAGAACATAACGAAGACTCTCGTATAGAGTTGGCCATGGATGCCAGTGGCGGCGCACGCTGGATCGTCGCTTTTGTTCTCTTTGTAGGCTTGATCGGTGCATCACTGGCCGGCTTGTGGATCTATCGCAAGAATCGCAAGAAAAAAGAAGAGAATAACTCGAACAAAACCGTGGAAAAGACCCCCATACAAAAGGCCATCGCGCTGCTCTCAGACGGCGAAAAGATGCTAGAAAAAAGAAAGTGGTTGCGAGCCGATCAGATGTTTCGCCAAGCCGCTTCGATGTTGCCAGAGGGAGACAAGCTACGCTCTACCATTCTAGCGAGAGCCAAGGTCGCATCACAAGAAATAAAAGCGGCTAGCGACTACAAAAGAGCCTATCGATTGTATCGTTACAACAGATTGAACAGCTACAGTTATGACAAGACCAAAAAAGCACTGCAGCTAATTCGCAGGATACCAAAGACGTCAGCAGTGTACTCGAAAGCCTCTCGGCTCCTCAGCTTGTTCCGCCACAACGAGTTGGAGCCTCGGTTAAAGATAGCAAGCCTTCACTTGGCCGCTCAAAAAAAAGAGAAAGCTCTTGCAGAGGTCAAAAAGATACTTGTGTTGGATCCTTTTTATACCAAAGCCAGGGTTATGTTGAAGAAGCTCAACACCCAAAACAAAGTGGTCCCCCCCAGAGTGGCGCCTCGACGACGATACCGCAGAACCTCGAACGCCTCTCTCAGCACAGGTCTGCGATACTATCGCAGAGGCCAAATAACCAAGTCGATCATCTTCTTTCGACGCCAGGAGAGTGCTGCACGCAGTCATTGGACTCGGCGAAAAGCCCAACGTTACCGACGCTATGCTCAGGCTTACCAAAGGGGTTGGAGCCGAGGTAGAGGTGCCGCTCGACGAGGCCGCACAAGCCGCGCAATCACACACTTGTTGAGAGCCTATCGAGCCGATCGAGCTTTGGGTGGAAACCAACATAGCAAGATGAGTCGGTTGCTCTCCGATCTCTATTACCGGCGAGGTCAACGTCGTCGAAGGAGAGGTCAGTACAGCAGAGCTGCGAGGGATTTCAAAAATTCGACACGTTACAACTCACGCAACACCAAAGCCTATCTGGCGCTCAAGTCACTTCGCAAGAAAGCCAAAGCTCTGATGGAAGAGGGAGAGGTGCTGATTGGAGTATCCAACAGTGAGGCTCGAAAAAAGATCCAGCAAGCCAAGCGATTGCTGTCTCCCTCTGATCCGCTGTACCGCAAGGCCAATCGGCTACTGGGGCGTGTTCAGTAGGCAGTGTTTCCAGTTCAATTCATGCTCATGTATGTCACTTCCTTCGACGCTGGACTCATTGATGACCAAACCCAAGCATCACACAACACAGAGACCTGCCTACCAACGCTCCCACTCTCACTCCTCAACAACGTCTTCACGATGGAAAGAAACAGCAGCCAATCCTCAGTATACGATGAGTCACTCTGGAGTGCCGCCTCACCTGCAACTACCGACCCCTGGACCTGGAGGTCGCCTGGGTCGCCGTGTCCGCAATGCCACAGGAGCCATGCTCCTGTTACTTAGCCTTGGAACTCTTGGCTATTATCTCATTGGGCAAGGGAGATGGTCACTGTTCAACTGCCTATACATGACAGTTCTATCTGTGACAACAGTAGGTTACAGTGAAGTCATCCCCCTGAGCAAGAGCTTTTTGGGGCGGCCTTTTACCCTCTGTATTATGCTTCTCAGCATTGGAATCAATGCTTATTTTATTTCGGCGATTACCGCGTTTTTTCTCAGTGAAGAATTTGAAGGGATTTGGTGGAGGAGAAATATGGAGCGACAAATCAACAAACTCAAAGACCATATTGTTGTCTGTGGTGGTGGTGAGACGGGAGTTCACGTAATCGCAGAGTTACATAGCTCTGGACGTAACGTTGTTCTGATCGACGATGATCCCGAACGTGCCCGCGGATTGCAAGAGTCCCTAGGGATGTTTCCCGTTGTCATTGGCGACGCAGCAGATGAGGTAATCTTACAGAAAGCGGGAATCAAACAGGCTTTTGGACTGGTCGCGGTACTGGGCTCCGACAAAGACAATCTGTTTGTCACCATCACCGCTCGGCGTATGAACCCGCGACTCAAGATCGTCTCCAAGGGCATCGAGATCAATGCACTGGATAAGATCCTACGTGCAGGAGCAGACCGAGTTGTCTCTCCGAACTATATCGGTGGAGTCCGAATCGCAACAGAGATTGTTCGCCCTCATGTTGTGCAGTTTTTAGACTTACTCACCCATACCAACGATCTGGATCTGCAACTCGAACAAGTCGATTTGCCCTTGCGCTCTCCCTACGTTGGCAAACAACTGCGCGATACCGATCTACGTAAAAAACAATTGCTGGTGCTTGCTGTGAATTCCCCTGCGGATGACAGTTGGACATACAATCCCACACCAGACTACGTGTTCGAGCCCTTCTCAACCCTCATTGTGCTGGGTACAAGTTCAGCGGTGGAGCTGCTCAGTGATGAAACAGAGAAATGCAAGAACGCAACACAGCGATGAGGAAGAAAAAGATAGAAAGCGCAGAAACAGAAGTGCAAGAACGCAACACAGCGATGAGGAAGAAAAAGATAGAAAGCGCAGAAATAGGGAAGTGCAAGAACGCAGCACAGCGGTGAGGAAGAAAAAGATGGAAAGCGCAGAAACAGAAGTGCAAGAACGCAGCACAGCGGTGAGGAAGAAAAAGATAGAAAGCGCAGAAACAGAGGTTGGGAGCGGGTCTTATTTGAACATCGTACGCGCGTCCGATCGAACACGCTTTTCTGCGATCCCCTTCTCCGCAAGTTCTTGCTCTTCTTTGCAATCGATACAAAGCTCAGCGACCGGGCGAGCCTTTAAGCGAGGAAAGCCGATCTCCCCGTCACATTCCTTGCAGTAGCCGTATTCACCTGTCTCAACTCGTTTGAGAGCCTTCTGGATTTTGCCGATCAAGTATTTTTCTCTGTCGCGCAAGCGATGCTCTGTCACATGCATGCTTTCATCCGAAGATAAGTCAATCGTGTCGGTTGGAACGTTATCTCGATTCTCAAGCTGCTCTGATATAGTCTGTCGTGCTGTTCGAAGAAGTCGATCACGCTTCTCTTCAAGACTCGCTTTTAACAGATTCTGCTGCTCTTCTGTAAGGTAATCCATCTCATCAACTCCATAGCCTGAAGAATGACCTGCTACGTCACACAGCCTGCTCCTTATGATTGGGCATGTGAAATAACATGGTTCAGAATGAATTGTCGTATCAGTCAAGCAACTGATACAAACGACCCCAACAAAATGGAGGGGAAAAATTCATCACTGAGGAATTTCTTCATCTCAACTTAACGGCAGTCTACTCTCTCAACGTGAAAGTTGGGAGGTCTCGCCTATCCACTACACGATTATTTGATGTCTTTGCAGGACCCTTCCACACAACGTTGGTATTGGTGGCAATCGCGCGAAGTACGACAGCGTAACACACAGCGGCCACGAGGTCCACAGACTTGTGTTCCGGGGCAATCACTGGACACCTGACATCGTTTGATATTACAGCGACTTGCGACACAAAACATGAAGCAAAGGCAAAGACCAACGATGATCCAAATGTAACGCAATCTATGATGCTTCATCAACAAGCCCCACAAAAAGAGGAGACGCAGTGTCCTCCGTCACGAAAACAAACAGACCTTATCACATGGTGTGATAGGAGAGGTTACCCTATCACATCATGCAACAGGAGCCATAAAAAAGAAGATGAAATGGGCGATACTGGACTCGAACCAGTGACCTCTTGCATGTCAAGCAAGCACTCTAACCACCTGAGCTAATCGCCCGCCGAAGTGGAGGTGTACCTATCATAGGCCGACTTTGCTTGTCAAGATTTTTTTTCCAAGCATGTTGGGTCTATTAATCTCTTGAGAATCCCCCAATGATGGGGTATAGACATGAGTGAAAGAGCGTTTGTCCCAACAAAGGACGTCTACCCAATCAAGTTTCACATAACATTCGGAAAGAGTGGACAATGCAAACCATCTGGGCTCGAATGAGTTTCTGGCGATGGATAAGCCTGCTCGGCCTATCTTTGGGATTGGTTGTGTTTGCCGTAGGGAGTCAACCCCGCACAGCACATTGCCAGCGAACATACCGCTCCAGCAACCTGGTGGGAGCCCACCGCTGCCGGGGCTGCCATGAGCAGGCTTACCAGACCTGGAAGAAGTCCGCGCACTCTCGTTCTTACGCACGACTGTCATCACGAGACCGCAAGAACCCAGCGTGCCTGACCTGTCATACCACAGGCACAGCCTCCCACTTGCAGGGGGTCCAATGTGAAAGTTGTCACGGTGGTGGGAAATACTACATCCTTCCCGAGATCATGGTGGATCGAAAACTGGCCCGTTATGTTGGCCTCAAAGTGATCAAAGGTGCGGCAGGCTGCACAACCTGCCACAAAAGCCCCTCCACCAAACTCCGCAAATTCCACTACCCTTCTCTCTGGCGTAAGATCGCTCACGGGAAAAAGTAAAACTCCTCTCTCGCCAACTTTCGATATATTCTTGACTTCAGGAACGATAGATGTCCCAACACTTAGAATCACAGGCTCTAGCAGCTGAAAACAAAACGGAGGGTTGGACAACCGCATCGACCTCTCCCAACACCTTATGGGAGTTTGTTCTCCACACCAGAAGCCTTGTATGGGTGGCTCTCGGTGCCAGTCTTTGGTGGATGCTCGCCACAATTCTACCTCAATGGGCTGCAGGAGATCTCCCGATCCGGGCCTACCCTTGGGCAGCATGGGTCGATCATTTCTGGCTCACAGCCCTGTTTGTTCTGCTGCTGGCTCGGCTGTTCGAAAAAAGTTACCAGATCATAGGTCCTCCCCCCACAAACCTCCCCTCGTACACAAACAGCCAACAATACAGCTTGGCTCTTCAGACAGAAAACAAGGAACAGTGGGAACAGTTCTGTACCCAAGCCCAGAGCCTATTTGGCTCTGCTGAAGAACGCACCCCTCAGATGTATTGGACCGAACAAGGGATGATCAGCGTATGGGGTTCCTTGTTTGTAATATTGGGAGGGTTGGTGATACTCATAGGCTCTCTAGCCGCACCCTACTGGCCCACACTGCACTTGGGTACACGACTTCCCCTGCTTGGTTTGCCGTGGGTTGCCATCGGCCTGCTTTTGCAATGGGGAAAGCCACAGTCTGTTGTGGTGTGGTGGAAGAACAAAACACATATCCACGTGTGGGCCTACAGTGAGTTTGCCTGGTCTCAGATCCAGCCCAAGCTTCAGCAGTTGCAAACAAACACAGCAACAAACTCGACCCAGTCCTACCCGACAACAAAGGACGAAACAAACGAGACAACATCGTCAGAGGAAAAACAGTCCACAACAACATCGTCAGAAGAAGAACAGTCCACAACAACATCGTCAGAAGAAGAAGAACAGTCCACAACAACGACAACATCGTCAGAGGAAGAACAGTCCAACCCGACAACATCGTCAGAAGAAGAAGAGCAATCCACAACAACGACAACATCCGAACCAGATGAGATGCCCTCATGACTCTATCGTTCGACACCTGGTGGGCAGTCATTAAGCTTCCCAGATTTCTTACATTCTTATTGTGGCCCCTCCAAATAACACCGCTAGGATGGCTCTTTACCCTTGTAGCTTTAAGCTATGGTGTCATTTTCGCTCTGCGATTAAAGAACCGCCAACGGTATTCGGGCGCGATCCGTTGGGTCCCCCCTACTCTTCATCTGTTGGTCTGGTCCTATATGATAGCGACCTTTGCAACAGCCCCTCCTCTACTCAGCGTGGGCTGGGGCGCGCTTGCACTGGTATTGGTCCTCTGTCCATTGTTGTTCGATCCAGCAGAACAGCTCCCAGAGTGGCTCGATATCAGCTTGTTGTTTGCTGGTCTTGCAACGTTGCTATGGATATTCCTTGCGATCAGCACAACACCCACAAGCCCCTCTGCGATTGTAGGTAGCTTGCCCAAAAATGCTTTGTGGATGCAAACAGGTCTCTTACTCACAACCTATGTTGGTATAGGTCTGATGCTCACGGGAAGTATGCTTGCATGGCAGATGCAGCACAATTCAAAGACCCGACAACCACAAGCAAACCTTTGGTTTCAACGTATGCAACGACTCGCCTCCCTCGCATTTTTAACGAGCCTGCTTGTGCTCTTGTTTGGGACCTGGCAAGACTCGATGTTTTCCTGGGGGAACCTTGTTCTTGGGCTACTTGCCCTGACTTCGACGATGCTGCCCACATTGCAACCCAACACCCATTCGAATGCAACACCGAACTCATTCACCTTTTCGTCCGTCCATGGACTCCTAACCAAAGCCAGCGGCCTACTTGCTGTCACATGGTTGTTATTCCATTTGATACTCACCGCTTAATACTGAGTCCACACATGTCACAGGATCCATTTCTCGTTAATTTCAACAACGCGACCTTTGTCAAAAGTGCCACAAAGCCTGCCAATTACCCCCCAGAACAAACACCCGAGATCGCTGTCATTGGCCGATCAAATGTGGGCAAGTCGTCTCTGATGAATTCTTTGTTTCGGAGGCGTTCGCTGGTAAAAGTGAGTCGAACTCCCGGGCGAACCCAACTCATCAACTTCTTCTCTGTGGATGACAAATTGATGATTGTTGACCTCCCTGGCTACGGCTATGCCAAAGTCCCCAAAAGTGTGCTTCGCCAATGGCGCCCCATGATCGAAAGATACCTAACCACGCGACCTTCTCTTGTCGCATGTCTATTGCTACTTGATGTTCGTCGCCTCCCTAGCGAAGATGACCTTATGATGTGGGATTGGCTACACCAGTTCGATGAGCGCCTCATCGTTCCTGTTGTAACCAAAGTCGATAAACTATCCAAACAAAAACGGCATCCCCAGCTCCAACGTATCGCAAATATGCTCGATACTCCCACAGAAGCCATCATCTCTAGCTCTGCCAAAACACATGCTGGCCGAGACAAAATTCGACAGCTCCTCACATCCCTCTGTTGGACTCCCACAGAAGAACCTCAACCGTTATAGTCGCTCATCTGTACGGAAACCGTCCAAGCTCGATAGGGAGCTGTACGGAAACCGTCCAAGCTCGATAGGGAGCCGTACGAAAACCATCCGAGATCGATAGGGAGCTGTACGGAAACCATCCGAGATCGATAGGGAGCTGTACGGAAACCATCCGAGATCGATAGGGAGCTGTACGGAAA
>JALTMC010000745.1 GCA_027005175.1 Myxococcales bacterium | reverse complement strand
TTTTTCTCTGCCACAGCCTTGTTGGGTTCAACAAAGTTTTGCATTTCCTTCTTTTTAGGAGAAAGCAAGCTTGTCACAGACTTTGGGAGGTGATCATTCTCTTACCAGAGTTTCTTTCTCGAAGTTCTAGCCAGGATGGGAAGGTAACGGAATGTTCTCTCGGATCATAATTCCCTGCAGACTGGCAAAGACGCATGATCTCTACAGCCTGATCATTTGTCATCAATGGATCAAATTCCTGAAATGAGCCCACAGGACTTACCCCCCTGATGTTGAAATCCGCAATGACTTTAGCTGACTACGAAATAAATAAAAAAAGTTACCCAAAAATGGGTGCCTCGCTGATCAATACATGGCGGAGGGAGAACGTACCCTTTCACTTTGTCATACGTAGAACAAATACTCTATAGTAGGGATTGTAGGAGAGCAACAGATGAGAACTTCTTTGAGTGTGGTAGCTTTGAGTTTGTGGGGATGGATTCTATTGTCGGGTTTTAGTTGTGGTCCAACGTTGAAGAACTGCAAGTTGCAATCGGATTGTCCTTCGGACCACCGATGTAGGAGCTATAGTTGCCAGTTGTTGGACTCTTGCAATTCAAATAGTGATTGCAATGCGCCGCGAACTTGTGTGCGAAATCGCTGTATGGAGCCCAAGGAGCTTTGCAAGGTCAACAAGGATTGTCCCACTGGAACGGTGTGTGATGGTGGTGTTTGTGGGGTCGCGAGACGGCCAAGCTGTAAGGCTGATCGGGATTGTTTATCTTCCGAGAGTTGCTCTCAAAGCAAGTGTATTAAGGGTGGTGTTCTCATTCCTTGTGCAGGGCCAGGGGATTGTTCAGGTCCTTATGTGTGCATTCAGAATCGCTGCAAAAAATCACCGACAGGATGTCAGAGCAACAGTGAGTGCAAGGCTCCTCTGGTTTGCTCTAAGGGACAATGTGTCAAGTCTTCCACTCCTTGTAACTCAGATAGTAATTGCAAAACGGGTGAACAATGCAAAAACGGTGTCTGTACTTTGAAGAGCACGGGCACCTGTCGGCTGTCAAACTCGCCATCAACACTGGGATTTTATCGTCTAAAAGCGGGTGAAAGCAAAACCTTGGTATTGAAATTGAGCAACCGAGGCACAGGCACTTGTCAGATTAGTCAGATGAACTTGCGTGATTACCAATCTGCTGTGGGCGAGTATTCTCTCGGTCGATCATGGCCTGCTCAGACACTGGCAGCAGGCAAGACTCTTGAAGTAAAGATAACGTTTAAAGCAAAGGCTCCAGGCTCTTTGAGAGCAGCGTTGGATGTATTTTCGGGCTCGAATGTGTTGCGGTCTGTTTCTTTGTATAGTTCAGTGACACAAGATACTGCGATTCCCAAGTCAGGTTGGGCCACCGTGTTGTATGAACAAAGCACAGACTCCTCCTACTTCTCCGGATGTTTCTGGGGTAACCAAACATTTGAAGTTGCATCGAACTCGGTATTTACGGAAGGTGGTCTCAATATATCCTATGGAAATATGAGGACCACCAAGGACGGTGGAGATACCTGGAAATGTGACAACTGTGTGAGTGGCCGGGGCTGGCCCCGCACTGCGTATCATGAGATCGTTGATATGAGATTGTCGGGTTTTTCATGTCTGAAGGATCGAGCTTATGTGTTTGGCTCTTTTGAAGATACTGATCCAAACAATACAAAGCCAACATTGTTTACTCGAACTTCCAGGACATCCTGGACACCCATTCGCGACAAGAAACATCCTCTCTATCGTTCGGTAGGCTCTAGCAATCGTGTGTTTACGTGGGACAATCGATGGTTTTTGATGATGCAAAGCATCGTGTTAAACTTTGTACCGGAAGCAGATGGTCAAGTAAAAAAACAAAATCTTGTATCTCTGTTTCCCCCGACGAATGGTGTGATACCCTTTTATCGGGACTTTCACGTGGCACATCAAGTGGGGTTGATTGTTGGATTCAAGAGAAGCTTTATAGGTGGCCGCTCTTCTGCTGCTCCATACATTTTCTACAACACGACCAATGCTGTTCTTCCGGCGGGATTCAAGACGAATCAGATGCCTCAGTATTGGAAGGATGTAACACCTCCTTGCAGGAACTGTACGTTGTACCGAGGTCGTGTGATCGGAGCACAAAGCTTCCTCGTTATGGGCGTCTTACTCAATGCAAGCCGAAAGACTACAGGTTTTGCGCTCTGGCACTCAGGCAATCGTGGTCAAAGCTGGACAAAAGTTTATGAGAACAAAACCACAGAGATCCTCTCGATGGGTGATATCCTGGCATTGAGTTCTCAGCGAATTATCGCAGTGGCTGGACCTTCCTATAATTCAGGTCGCAGTAGCTCTACCGGATTGTTACTTGAAAGTACTGATGGAGGTCGTAGCTTCAAGCCCATTCCCCTATCCCAACTCAAAGGGAAAGCTATCCGTGGTGGCAAGTTACCTGGATTGTATAACTTGAAGCTATCTCCCGATAAGAAAACTCTCTTTGTTCTAGGCTCAGGAATCATCCTTCGATGGAAACCTTAAATAGGCAAGGAGGTGGTAGGGCCTCGGTGTTCTGGAGTGTTGATGGGGCGATTTCCCGAGGATGAATCGTATATTGTAGCTTGTAACTTATAACTTGAGGACCTTGCAGTGTTTGAGTGGGGATGCTCTATGAACTAGATATTGTTGTGAAAATAAAATGGGCATAACCATGAGTTTCCTTCTTTTGTGTGCAAGCTTTCTCATTTCTCTCGTGGGGCTGAAGCCCTCACTCTGAGGAAGAAAAGCCCGACTGAAGTCAGCTCAATCCTTTCTTTGGTTTGCCCTGAAGGGCAAAGTGTTCTGAGTGCGCTTTAACGTACTTCTTCTTCTCAGAGTGGGGGGGGGGGGAGCTTCACGGATATACAGGAGATTTCGCTATGTCCATTTCTTTTGCAGGCTGTCGGGTTCTCATAAATTATAATTTTTAAATAGGTTTGGAATTTGAGCTGTT
>JALTMC010000744.1 GCA_027005175.1 Myxococcales bacterium | reverse complement strand
CACCCCCGAACCCGGATTCCTTGATGATGATTACTATGACGAAGATTACGGAGGAAAACCCAATAACAATGGAGGTGGTGATAACTTTGGTGTTTGGTATCCATCATCAGAGTTACTGCCCGGGGGTGGCTGACTTGGTGGTACTGAGTTGGGCTGTATGCCTGACGAAGAATCAGATGACTATAACGCCAATAATGCCAGACCATTACCACCTGAAATGGGCGGTTCATCAAACCTACCTTCAGGCACAGCGAGAAAGCTGGTGGAACGATTTCTGGCGATGCAAGGCGGTAAGAAAAAGGGTCAAATTGTGGCTTCAGGAGGTCCGGCACCGATCGATCCCGCAGGTCCAGGAAGAGCGAAACGAAAGGTGAAAATCAAGCCTCCATCATATCCGGTGGATCCCAGGTTGGTTCGACCCGCTGGGCCAGGCACAATGACTGGTGTGACTGGAGAGCGAATTGTGGGTATTGCGAAGGGCATTTTTCAGGATATGTTCATAGGAGATGAAGTTATGGTATCTGGAAATCCACAACCCATCGATCCTAACCCAGACAAACGCAAAGGTGTCATGGCTCCACCCAAAGGTTGGAATCCGTATGCGCCGAGAGTACGAAAGGCTTCTATGCTTTTGCCTGATGACTAAAGTGCTATTCTCTTTATTGCCGTGTATTGAACCAGGAGGATTCCTGATGGGAACGGTGTCTCTGGAGGAGCGATGATACCTACTAAAGGATACAATCTGTATGGCCCGGTAGCAACGACGCGAGCGCACAGAAGAGTCTATTAAGGATGCAAATATTCAGAGGCCATAATCTTGCTGGAATCTGGAAATAATCCGAAGGGTCAGATTTTCACAATAGGCAGAAAGTGTAGGTAAGGCATGTGAGGGAAATTGTGTTGCAATAATGAGGTGGAAAAGTGTCGAGCCAAGTGAGATTTTGGCTGTCATCATAGACGCACACATTTGGATGATTAAACCTTGCTTATGGGGTTCACGATGAAGTTTTTTTTCGGACTTGTCTTCTCAACCATACTGCTACTACTGCCAGGAGTTGGCTCGTCTTCGATATGGGCATTACCTGCGCAACGAAAGGTTTACCGGTCTGCTCACACTCTCAAGCAGGTTTGGAGGATTGTCAAAACGAATGTTTATGATGCTTCTATAATAAGAACATTTTTTACGCAAGGAAGTTATCATCATTTACAAAATGAAATAAAAAAAGCAAAGTCTCTTGCCGACTTTGCTCGTGTTGTCAATACATTCTTTGATGGTATTTCCGTGTTGGGGACAAGCTTTCTTACAAACGAGGATCCTCTTTTTTATTTGGTTCACAGCTATGGAATAAGTTCTCGCCCTTATGTGAATCCAATATGGCATATTGGAATGATTACGAAGCGGAAAGGCTCTCAGCACATTATCTCTGGACTCCTTGAGGGATATCCAGGGATGAAAGCAGGACTTCAGCGAGGAGATATCTTACTACAAGTGAACGGCAAACCGTTTCATCCAATTACCTCATTTTGTTGCGGTAGTTTGGTTAGAGTAAAGGTTCAAAGGAGGCAAACTAACATGGTTGTTTTCTTGCGTCCCGTCAGAGAATGGCTGCATAACTCTCTATTGCAAGCTCAATACAATAGCTTGAAGATTATTCAAAGTGGACAAAAAAAGTTTGGCTATATTCATGTTTGGACCACTACCGGCGTACAAGCAGTTCAAACTTTAAAAAGGCTCATGTCTCACGGAAAACTTTCGGGAATTGATGGACTAATTGTTGATTTACGAGGGGGATTCGGAGACTTTCAATATATGTATTGGCATAGTTATCTTGCGTTCTTCTTGCAGCATCGGAAAAACTATGTTCCACTTTTTCTGGTAGATCAATTGAAACGAAAAAAAAAGGTGATATCTCCTAGTAGCTTATTCAAGCCTATTGACAATCATGAACATTCACCTTTGTGTGATAAAGACACATATTATCCACCTTTTCTCTTGACTCCGAAACTCTTAGCTCAAATAAAAGAGCTTAAAAAAAGGTATTGTAACATCCATAGATTTCGTGGTTCTAGAACACCACTCGTGCTTCTCATCAATAAAGAAACCCAAGGTTTCAAAGAACTCTTAGCCCTTCAACTTAAGGTCGCTCACCGTGCCTTTCTGATCGGTGAAGCAACAGCAGGTGTTTGGATTAAACAACAAGTATATCTGGCCAAAGCGAGACGGTTTTCGCTCGTTGTGGGAACACACAAAGTCCTTTTTTCTTCATTATTGCTCAGGATGGCAAGAGTGACTCCTCATCTAGTGCAAAAGAAATCCATAGTTCAACGTGGAGTGCGATTTCTGTTGAAACAAACATCACAAAAGAGGTAAGAACGTGAGATATGGAGATTTGATATGGCTATAATCGAAGAATGCTATGGGGTCGGTAAATGTAGTGGCCCCAGCCGTGAGACTGTTTGCTTTCTCTGGAGAATAGATTCTCGAACAGGAAAGAAAACATTTCTAGGTACAAAGAATAAGCTAGAATTTGATGAAGAGTGTCTTAGAAAATGGTATGAGAGACTTTCACCCAATCCCGATCTTATACCAGAGGATTGGTGGTGGCGGAAGAAGATTTTCCCACCAGGGCATCCAGAGAGAGATCCCATAGAAATGGCTGGGGCTGACGGCGAGCTTCCTGATGATGTTGAGGGCATCACTTCTTTCGAAGGCCCTCCACTGACTGAAGAGGAAGAAGCAAATCTAGCTACAGAGGGAATGCCAGACGACTTTGACCACGACGATAGTGACTTTGATTACGGTGACGAAACTGAGGCGGGTGGGCCAGATATTGTAGACGATGATACCACCCCCGAACCCGGATTCCTTGATGATGATTACTATGACGAAGATTACGGAGGAAAACCCAATAACAATGGAGGTGGTGATAACTTTGGTGTTTGGTATCCATCATCAGAGTTACTGCCCGGGGGGGCTGACTTGGTGG